>JBHHVG010000125.1:0-7892 GCA_046754165.1 Myxococcota bacterium | reverse complement strand
GTCACGTTCCGCAGACAGCCGGCGACGGGCAGTGACACCGACGCGAATGCCAGCAGCAGTCGCCCTCGTTTCGTCATGAACGCTCCCCCGTTTGCCCGCGGGACCGTACCCGACGGAGACGAGAGCAGCACCCGCTCTCTCGCCCGATCGTGATCGGCTCCGCGGTGCTCGTGCGCGTGGCGCTTCGGGTGTCGTCCAGCCGGCGCGAATCCGTCGGCTGCGGGCATCCGCAAGGTCTCCGGGCTACGTTCCGCAGGCGCCGACCGCCGACGGCCAGCGCGTCCGAGAGGCCCCCCATGAAGTACGGACTCACCTTCTTCCCCACCGACTACGCGATTCACCCCGCGGAGTTCGCCGCCGCCGCCGAGGCGCGCGGCTTCGAATCCGTGTGGTTCGCCGAGCACTCGCACATCCCCGTATCGCCGTCCACACCGGGTCCGCCGGAGCCGGGACAACCCGGCCTGCCGCGCGCGTACTACGCCGTCGCAGACCCGTTCGTCGCGATCTCGATGGCGGCGGCGGCGACGAAGACGCTGAAGCTGGCGACGGGGATCTGTCTGGTTCCGCAGCGGGACGTCTTCCAGACCGCCAAGCAGGTGGCCAGCGTCGACGTCTACTCCGGCGGGCGCTTCCTGTTCGGCGTCGGGGGCGGCTGGAACCAGCCCGAAATCGAGAACCACGGCACGGTGCACACCGAGCGCTTCGGCGTCATGCGCGAGCGCATCGAAGCCATGAAGCAGCTGTGGGGCGAGGAGAAGGCCGAGTATCACGGCAAGTACGTCGACTTCGGGCCCTGCTACGCCTGGCCGAAGCCGGCCCAGTCGCCTCATCCGCCGATCCACGTCGGCGGGGGCGGGTTGCGCGCCATCCGGCGCGCCGTGCGTTACGGGGATGGCTGGGTGCCGTTGATGGGGACGGGAGACGACGACCCGGTCGACCTGATTCCGAAGCTGCACGAGCAGCTCCGCGAAGCGGGACGGCCGACGCGGGGCTTCGAGGTCTCTGTCTACTTCTGCCCGCCGGTCGCCGACACCGTGAGGCGGTTCGCCGACGGCGGCATCGACCGGGTCCTCTTTCCCTGCGGCTCCGTCCCGAAGGACGAGGCGCTGGCGGCCCTCGACACGTACGCCAAGCTGCTCTGAGCGCGGCGCCGCGTCACGGCGGAGCAACCGCAACACACTACGATGTCTCTCGACTGGAGAATCCGATGAACGCGCCGCAGTCCATCGACGACATCGACATCGTCAGCAACGAGACCTTCGCCGAGAACGGCTACCCCCACGAAGCCTGGGCGCTGCTGCGGCGGGAGGCGCCCGTCTACTGGTACGAACGCGACGTGAAGGTCCCGTTCTGGGCCATCACGAAGCACGAGGACATTCGCTGGATCTCGCGCCAGCCAGCCCGCATGTTGAACGCGCCGCGCCTAGCGGTCTTTCCGATGTTCGCACCGCCCGAAGAAGACGAGCGCGTCGCCCGTCACCTGCTCAACATGGACGCTCCGGATCACCCGAAGTACCGCAAGCTCGCCGCCCCCCGTTTCACCCCGCGCGCCATCCAGCGCCTGTCTGCGTCGATCGAGAAGATCGCGTCGGACATCCTCGACGAACTCACCCACGATGGCGAGCTCTCGGAGATGGACTTCGTCACGTCGGTGACGGCACCGCTCTCGTTGGCCGTGCTGGCCGATCTGCTGGGCGTTCCGCGCGGCGAGTGGAAGCAGATGTTTCGCTGGACGAACGCGATCGTGGGCGCCGAGGACCCGGAGTACCGTCTCGCCGAGAATCCCCAAGCCTCGGCTGCGGCGGCACGCACGGCCCTCTTCGAGCGCTTCTTGAAGCTGGCCGAGGAGCGCCGGGCCCAACCCACCGAAGACATCGTGAGCGTCCTCGCCAACGCGGAGGCCGACGGCGGCCCGATTCCGCCGTTCGAGCTGCTCTCCTACTTCTTCCTGTTGGTGATCGCCGGCAACGAGACGACCCGCAACGCCATGAGCGGCGGGCTCGCGGCGCTGATCGAGAACCCCGGCGAGTTCGAGAAGCTGCGGGGCGACCCGTCGCTGATCGATTCCGCGGTCGAGGAGATCGTCCGCTGGACGACACCGGTAATCCAGTTCTGCCGCACCGCGACCGAGGATTTCCTGCTCCGAGGCCAGCAGATCCGCGCCGGCGAGTCGATGTGCCTCTTCTATCCATCTGCCAACCGCGACGAAGACGTCTTCGAAGATCCCTTCGCCTTCCGCGTCGACCGACAGCCCAATCGGCACCTCGCGTTCGGCATCGGCGAGCACTTCTGCCTGGGGGCGAACCTCGCGCGCCTGGAGCTCCGGATTCTCTTCCGGCTGCTGTGCGAACGGCTCGAGCACGTGGAGCTTGCCGGCCCGATGGAGCGGCTGGCGTCGAGCTTCCTGGGTGGCGTGAAGCACCTGCCCCTGCACTACCGGCTGCGCCCGTCGGCCGGCTGAACGACGGGATCAGCTCCCGATCGCGACCGGAAGCAGCGCCGGCACGCGGAAGAGCGACGGCCCCCACTCCACGGTCTCGGATTCGAGCTCGAGACGCGGGAACCGTTCGACCAGCCGACCGATCGCGACGCGGGTCTCCATGCGGGCCAGGTGGGCGCCCAGGCACAGGTGGGCTCCGCCGCCGAAGCCCAGATGGGGGTTCGGATCGCGGCCGATGTCGAATGCCTCGGGGTCGTCGAATGGATCGGGATCGCGATTGGCGGCGGCGAGGAGCACGAAGACCGGGCTGTCCTTGGGAATGATCTTGCCGCCGATGGACACGTCCTCGTGGACGATGCGCTGGGTGAGCCCGATCGGGCCGTCGAATCGCAGGCACTCTTCGACGGCGGAATCGATCAGGGACGGGTCCGATCGCAGGCGGGCGAGCTGGTCCGGGTGGAGCAGCAGCTGGCGCACACCGTTCCCGATCAGCCCGATGGTCGTCTCGAAGCCGGCAATCAGCAGACCGATCGACTGGGATACCAGCTCCGGGTGGCTGAGCCGGTCGCCCTCTTCTTCGGCGCGAATCATGCCCGAGAGGATGTCGTCGCCGAGCGATGCGCGGCGCTCGGCGATCAGCTCCTCGAAGTAGCCCGCGAGCGCCAGACCGGCTTCGCGAGCGCGGGCCAGCACTTCCGGCGGAGCGATCTGGGCGGCGAGGCCGTGGGTCGCCTCGCTCGTCCAGCGCGTGAAGAGATCGCGGTCCGCGATCGGAACGCCGAGCATCTCGCAGATCACGGTTGCCGGCACCGGCAGCGCGAGATCGGCGATGACGTCCATGCTCTCGCCGTCCGCGGCACCATCGAGACACTCCGCCACGACCTTCTCGATGGACGGCCCGAGCCTCCCGACGGCGCGTGGCGTGAAGGCGCGGCTGACCAGCTTGCGAAGACGCGTGTGGGTCGGCGGATCCTGCTGGAGCATGAAGTTGCGCTGGTTTTCGAGGTCGGATTCGTCGACTCCGGGAAGGATGCCCTCGCTGGTGCGCACTCCGGTCGGATGCTGCCGCAACATCGCGACACAGTCTCGGTACCGGCAGATGCGCCAGATACCGATCGGGGTCTCGCTGACCGGGTCGACCTCACGCAGCCGGTTGAGCGCCGGATACGGGTCGGCGCGAAATGCCGGATCGAGGGGGTTGGCACCGCGCCAGGGGTCGTCGAAGAGGGCGCCGCGATCGTCAGCCACACGTTCCTCCATGGATCCGACGATACCGGGTCGGGCGCGAGCGTCGAGAGCACCTCGCCGCGATCGAGCGTCACTCGGGGAAATCAGGCCTTTTCAAGCGCTGCGCGCTTGGTGTACGTCTACCGGTATGGCCTTCCCGGATTTCACCCCCAGCCTTCCCGTCTTCCTCCGGACCCGCGTCGAGCAGTTCGCAGATCGCCCGCTGATCCTGCTGAACAACCGGCGGATCAGCTACGCCGAGGCCGGCGAACGTTCGGCGAAGATCGCGCGAGGACTGCTCGCCTCGGGCGTCACGAAGGGCACCCACGTCGGGCTGTTGATGCCGAACAGTCCGGATTGGGTCGTCGCCTGGCTCGCCGCCGCCCGCATCGGCGCCATCGTCGTCCCCCTCAACACCTTCTACAAGCCGCGGGAGCTTCAGTGGATCCTGCGGCACGCGGACATCCACACGCTGCTGACGGTCCCGGGCTTCTTGAACAACGACTACCTCGAGCGACTCGAGGCCTGCTCTCCCGCACTCACGCAACAGAAGTCCGACGCGATCGTCGTTCCCGAGCTTCCCTACATGCGGAGCGTGGTCGTCTGGGGCGGGTGCGACCGATCCTGGGCCCGCAGCGACCGCGACCTCGCCGGCGCCGCCGACGCGACGCCGGCCATCGACGCGGCGTTCCTCGCCGAGGTCGAGAGCTGTGTCACGCCCGCAGACGCGATGGTGATCATCTACAGCTCCGGCAGCACCGCCGACCCGAAGGGCGCCGTACACACCCACGGAACCGTGATCCGGCACTCGTTCAACCTGAACGGCTTCCGAGACCTC
Source organism: Myxococcota bacterium (assembly GCA_046754165.1). Lineage (GTDB taxonomy): Bacteria > Myxococcota_A > UBA9160 > UBA9160 > SMWR01 > JAFDEI01. The sequence continues at coordinate 3,387 of JBHHVG010000125.1, read as the reverse complement.
ACGGCGGACGACCGCATCTTCTCGCCCATGCCGTTCTTCTGGGTCGGCGGCTTCGTCTTCACCCTGATGGCCTCGATGCACGTGGGTGCGCTGATGATCTGCGAGGAGGTCTTCGAGCCCGGCGCGACCCTCGAGCTGCTCGAACGCGAACGCGCCACCGTCGTCGCGGGCTGGCCGCACTATTCCCGCGCCATGCTGGATCACCCCACATTCCCGGAGCGGGATCTCTCGGCGGTCCGCGCGGGAAACCTCTACGAGATCCTGCCCGACGCGCTGCGCCCACGGGATCCGGAGCTGCGCTCGAATTCGCTGGGGATGACCGAGACCTGCGGTCCGCACACCATCTTTCGCATGGACGTCGATCTCCCGGAGGAGCTGCGCAGCACCTTCGGGAAGCCCCCCCCTGGCGTGATCCACAAGCTGGTCGACCCGGAAACCGGCGAACGCCTCCCGCCCGCCTCCGAGGGTGAGATCTGCGTGCGGGGCTACAGCCTGATGCAGGGCCTGTACAAGGTCGAGCGCGAGGACACCTTCGATTCCGAGGGCTTCTATCACACCGGCGACGGGGGCCTGTTCAACGACGACGGCTGGTTCTTCTTCAAGGGCCGCCTCGGAGAGACGATCAAGACCGCCGGCGCAAACGTGTCTCCGCGTGAGGTCGAGATCCTCCTGGACGCCTTCCCGGAGGTGAAGGCTTCCTACGTCGTCGGCGTGCCCGATCCGGACCGCGGCCAGAACGTCGCGGCGGCACTGGTTCTGACGCAGGGCGCGACTCTTTCGGCGGACGAGCTGCGGACGAGGCTGCGCGAAGATCTGTCCGCCTACAAGCTGCCTCGCCACTACTTCTTCTACAGCGACGGAGAGCTCCCCTTCACGGACAGCGGAAAGATCGAGAAGCGCCGCTTGACGGAGATGCTCACCCGGCGCATCGCCGACGGGAAATGCTGACGGCGCCTGTCAGCGGCGCCAGCTTGCTCGTTCTCGGGATGCAGCCGGACGCTACTTGACCGCGCCGATCTCCCGCAGCGCGGCGACCTCCTCCGGCAGGAAGCCCCAGTCGACGAGCGCGTCGTCGCTGTGCTGGCCCGCGTGGGGAGGAGGGCCGGCGATCGCCGCCTCGGTACGGCTGAAGCGAGGCACCGGCGCGGGTTGTGGCGATCCCGCCACTTCGACGAAGGTATTGCGCGCGACAATGTGCGGATGGCGCTGCGCTTCCTTCATGGAGAGCACCGGGGCGAAGCACACGTCGCTCCCCTCCATCACCTCGCACCACTCGTCGCGCGTCTTCGCCTTGAAGATCTCCCGCAGCCGCTGCTTCGACGAGTCCCAGCCCGACCGATCCATCTGGCCGGGCAGGTCTTCCCCGGCGAGGCCCGCCTTCTCGAGGAGCTCCGCGTAGAACTGCGGCTCGATCGATCCGATCGAGACGTAGCCGCCGTCCTTCGTCTCGTAGACGTCGTAGAAATGGGCGCCGGTATCGAGCATGTTGTTGCCGCGACCGTCGTGCCACCAGCCCGACTGCTGCGCTCCGTGGAAGATGGTCATCAGCGCGGCAGCACCGTCGACCATGGCCGCGTCGACCACCTGGCCCTGCCCGGATCGGCTCCGCTCGACGAGGGCGCAGGCAACGCCGTAGGCGAGCATCATGCCGCCGCCGCCGAAGTCGCCGACGAGGTTCAGCGGCGGCACCGGTGCCTCGCCCTTGCGGCCGATCGGTTCGAGCGCGCCGGCGAGGGCGATGTAGTTGATGTCGTGACCGGCCGCGTGGGCCAGCGGCCCCTCCTGTCCCCAGCCCGTCATGCGCCCGTAGATGAGCCGTGGATTGCGCTCGAGGCAGACGTCGGGACCGAGACCGAGGCGCTCCATCACGCCCGGGCGAAACCCCTCGATCAACACGTCCGCCCGCAGGACGAGCCGCAGCACCGCCGCGATGCCCTCTGGATTCTTGAGATCCAGACCGACGCTGCGGCGCCCTCGCGCCAGGAAGTCGAGGGACGGCACGGCCGGATCGGCGCCCTGCACCGACTGGATGCGGTCGATGCGGAGGATCTCTGCCCCCATGTCCGAGAGCATCATGCCCGCGAACGGGCCCGGGCCGATCCCGGCGAGCTCGATGATCTTGATGCCGTTCAGGGGGCCCACTGCCGTCTCCTCTTCGCTGCGGTCGCGAGAACGATGAGGGAGCATACCGCAGCGCAACGCTCCCGGATTCGCGCCGCCGATCGAGTACCATGCGGACGATGTTCACGGTTGAGGGCAGCGTCCAACCCGGCTACGAGGCGGTCGAGAGGGCCTTCCGCGACAATTTCGAGCTCCGCGGCGAGGTCGGCGCGGCGGCGTGCGCCTGGCGCAACGGCGAGAGAGTGGTGGACCTCTGGGGCGGGCTGGCGAATCGCGAGCGGGAAGAAGCGTGGAACGCCGACTCGCTGGTGGTGACCTTCTCGTGCACCAAGGGCCTGGTGGCGCTGTGCCTGTTGATGTTGGCCGATCGCGGCAAGCTCGACTACGACCGCCCCGTCGTCGACTACTGGCCCGAGTTCGGCGCCGGCGGCAAGCAGCACGTCTCCGTCCGCGATCTGTTGAACCACCGGTCGGGGCTCGTCGCCATCGACCGGCCGCTGTCCCTCGCAGAATGGGCAGACCCGGAGACGGTCTCCGCGGCGCTCGCGAACCAGGAGCCCCAGTGGCGGCCCGGAAGCGACCAGGGCTACGGGGCAGTCACCACCGGCGCCTATGCGGCGGAGCTGTTTCGCCGCATCGCGGGCCGCAGCGTCGGGAGCTTCTTTTCCGACGAGGTCGCCGGCCCACTCGGGGCCGACGTGTTCATCGGATTGCCCGCGGAACTCTCCCTTCGGGTGGCGACGCTCTACCCGGCACGGCTGCGCAGCGAAGGACTGGGCCTGATTCGCGAGGCCATTCTCGGCCGCACGGTGGAGGGGCGGCTGCTGCGGTCGCTGCTGCAACGGCGTTCGCTGACGCGGCGCGCCTTCGGCAACCCCGATCTTGGCCGGCGCGGCCTGCAGGTCTTCAACGCTCCGCAGACCCACGCCCTCGAGATCCCCTGGGCCGGCGCCATCGCCAGTGCCCGCGGCCTCGCGAAGGTCTACGCCGCCCTCGCTGGCGGGGGAGGGATGCTGTGCCGCTCCGAGAGCATCGAGCCGCTGACGCGTCGCCAGTCGTGGAGCGAATGCGACCGCGTCATGCGAAAGCCACTCGGATTCTCCCAGGGCTTCCTCAAGGACGAGCTCCACGTCTTCGCCCCCGGAGCGGAGGCCTTCGGCCACCCCGGCATGGGCGGCGCTCTCGGCCTCGCCGATTCGGACCACGGGCTCGCGTTCGCCTACGTGATGAACCGCATGGACCTGCGGGTGCGTTCGCCCCGCTGCC
>JBHHVG010000124.1:0-7903 GCA_046754165.1 Myxococcota bacterium | reverse complement strand
GTAAAGGGGAAAGGCGTCTCCTTCATGGAGGGTCCCAGCGCCGTCCGCGCGGCGAACGGGGTGTACACGTGGCATTCCGGCGCACCCGACGACGACCGCTTCGAGGCGGCGCATGCCGAGGTCACCCTGCGGATCGACGGTCTGCTCGAGGCCGCCGGGCTCGCTCCGCTCTCGACCGTCGAGATCGAAACCAGGGAAAGACACCGGCGCAAGCGAAAGGACACCCTCGAAAAGGTGGTGGTCGCCTACGGTTCTGCCCTGGCAGAGATCGGAGCCAGGAGGAAGGACCTCGTCGTACTCGACGCAGATCTGGCCGCGGACTGCGGTCTCGATCTCTTTCGCGATGCGTTTCCCGAGCGCTTCATCGAGAACGGGATCGCCGAGCAGGACATGGTCTCCATGGCGGGGGGACTCGCCCTCCAGGGCGCGCTGCCCGTCGTGAATTCCTTCGGCTGCTTCCTGGCCTCTCGCGCCAACGAGCAGATCTACAACAACTCCACCGAGAAGACGAAGATCATCTACGTCTGCCATTACGCCGGCTTGATTCCCGCCGGGCCCGGGCAGTCCCATCAGAGCCTGCGAGACATCTCGCTGTTCGGCGCATTCCCCGACGTCATCGTGATCGAGCCGTGCAACGGTGTCGAGACCAGGAAGGCTCTGGAGTGGTGCATCGATTCGGCCACCGGCAGCTGCATGATCCGGCTCGTGATTTCGCCCTCTCCCAGGACGATCGAGCTTCCCGAAGACCACCGTTGGTCACCGGGGATGGGCTGCGTGCTCCGAGACGGCGACGACGCGGTGCTGTTCGCCTACGGCCCAGTGATGCTCCACGAGGCGTTGGTGGCCGCAGAGACGCTCGCGGGGCGCGGCGTCTCTCTCAGGGTCGTCGACCTCCCCTGGTTGAACCGCCTCGATTCGGCGTGGTTCGAGCAGGCGGTCGGCGGGTTGGAAGCGATCTTCGTGCTCGACGATCACTCGGATTTCGGCGGCCTCGGGGATCGCCTGCTGAACGCGACCGCAGCGTCGGAGATCCTGCGCGGGAGGCCGCTGGTGAAGTTCGCCATCGAGGGCCACCCGGCCTGCGGAACGCCCGCGGAGGTCCTGCGTCACCATGGTCTGGACGGCCGAAGCGTGGCGGAACGGATCCTGAAAGGGCTCGGCACCGCGTCCTGACCGCAGAGGGCGCGGCGCGGGGCCGTGCGGGAACGACGAGAGGCCTAGCCCCGCTGCTGCGTCCAGGTCCGGCTTGCCGGATCGAAGGCGCTCTCGTCGCCGATGAATCTTCGGTGACAGTAGATGCAGTCTCCGGGGAACCTATTCTCGAGCATCGTCCTTCGCCAGCCTTGCATCTTCTTCGTGTTGAAATCGTAGCTCTCGTCGTGGATGTTGCCGATGCTGTCGTCGTGGGCGATGTGGCAACAGTAGGAGATTGCACCGCATTCGTTGATGTAGGCGCCATCCCAGGGATAGCGACACAGCTTCGTCTTGAAGTAATCGCTCTCGAGGTCGAATACGATCGGCATGTTGATGCCGAAAGGATGGTCGTCGCGCTCCGTGATGTCCCTCAAGACGGCCGCTACCTCTTCGTCCCCCTTTTTCAAGATGAATGCATCATCCCGCTCATGGGGGTTGAACGAGTGCAGATTCACCATGACCGGACCCACTTCTTCGGCGAACTTCAGCATGCTGTACACATCGAGAATATTCTGCTTGCCGAGAAGAAACGAGATGTTGAACCGGATGTCGTTCTCCTTCAGCAGCCGCATGCCCTCGCGGATGTCATTCCACTGCTTCGCGGTCCCCCCGCGACTGTCGCTGTACGATCTGGCGTCGTAGGCGTCCAGGCTGATCTGGAAGTGACCCGAGATCTTCTTCAAGATCGGAATGTTGTGCTTCACCAGGGTACCGTTGGTGGGCATTCCGACGCTGATGTTCAGGGACTGCGTGAAGTCGATGAATTTCTCGATCTCCGGGTGAACGAGCGGCTCACCGCCCGTGAGGGTCACGGTCTTGATGTGGCCTCGGTACCGATTCAGGATCGATTCATAGTCGCTGAACGGCATGTACCCCTTGCCGTTGAAGTGCTTCGGATCTTTGAGCAGGAAGTAGCAGAGAGGACACCGCAGGTTGCACTTCGTGAGAATGGTGACGCTGAACTTCGATGGAACGTGAGAGATGGTCGTTCCCAGACCGTCGTTTCTCTGTGAGTTCACACGATTTCCTCGAACCATCAGTGTTCCCCCAACGCTCCTCGGACACCGACCGCGAGGCCTCCGATCGTGAACGGCTTCTGGATGAACTGGATGCTGTTCTCCACCTCCCCGCGCAAGGAGATGATGTCGGCCGGATACCCGGACATGAACAGGCAGCTGATATCCGGAGCGAGTTCTCGAATCCGTTCCGCCAGCACTCGGCCGTTCATCTCGGGCATCACCACGTCGGTGAGGAGCAATTGGAACTCCCCGGCGTGGCTCTCCGCCAGTCGCAAGGCGTCGGCCGGTGAGCCGGCAGCGAGCACCACGTAGCCGAGCTCCTCCAGCATCACCTGGCCCACCTTCAGGGTCTTCGGCTCGTCTTCGACCAGGAGCACCGTCTCCCCCCTCCCCCGCGGCCACTCCTCTTCCGGGGCAGCCGCCTCCACGACCTCCTGGGTGTGCCGCGGAATGTAGACCTTCATGACGGTCCCTGTCTCCACATCGCTCTGCGCGCAGATGAAGCCGCCATTCTGCTCGACGATGCCGTAGACAGTGGACAGCCCCAGCCCCGTCCCGGAGCCGATCTCCTTGGTGGTGAAGAACGGATCGAAGATATGCTCCAGCGTCGTCTCGTCCATGCCGGCGCCGTTGTCGGTGACGGCCAGCATCACGTACTCGCCCGGCCGGCAATCCGGGTGTCGGGCGCAGAACGCCTTGTCGAAGGTGATGTTGGCCGTCTCGATGGTCACACGGCCGACGCCGGAGATGGCGTCTCGGGCGTTCACGCAAAGGTTCACGAGGATCTGGTCGATCTGGGAGGGGTCCACTCGGACCGGCCACACCCCTGCTCCCGGCCGCCACACGAGGTCGATGTCTTCGCCGATGAGTCGCCCGGACATCGTGAGGATCTCCGCGGCAGTGTCGTTCAGATCCACGACCCTCGGCGCCACCATCTGCTTGCGGGCGAAGCCCAGCAGCCCCCGGATCAGGTCGGCGGAATGCGTCGCGGCTCCTTCGATCTCCCGGAGCCCAGCGTGGAGGGGGTGCGATGAATCCACCCGGCCCAGGCCCGACTCCGTATGGCACATGATCACGGTCAGCATGTTGTTGATGTCATGGGCCACGCCCCCCGCCAGACGTCCCAACGACTCCAACCTCTGGGCGTGGTGAAGCTGCGTCTGCAGCCTCTCGCGCTCCGCCTCCGCGCGCCTGCGCTCGGAGATGTTTCGCGAATTGATGGTGAGGCCGACCACCTGTCCGTCCAATTCCGTCCGGATCGCGATGTTCTCGAAGATCAGCGGGCAAGCGTCAGCCGCCTGCACTTCGATCTCGTACTCATAGGGGGTCTTCGCCGCCAGGGCACTCTCCAGATGCCGTCTCGACTCTGCGCGTCGCTCTTTGGGCAAGAGAGAGAGAACCGACACCCCGACCAGCTCGTCGATGTCCCGCGTTTCTCCCGCTCGGTTGCAGTACAGAATCTTGAACTCCTTATCGAGCAACCAGATATGGTCTGGAGAGGCTTCCATCACCGTACGCAGCTGCGCTTCTTTCGTCGTCAGCTGCGCCTGCACCTGCTTGCGCACCGAGATGTCGGAACAGACCGCAATGTATCGGTCTTCACCGAGCTCCATCGCATCCAGCGATGCATGCAGGCCGGATCCGTCCTTCTTCCTCAGAAGCACCTCGCCGCTGATCTGCCCACTCCTCTTGAGCTCCGAAAACACCCCGCGAGGACCGCTCGCAGGGGCGAGGTCTCGAATCGACATGGCCAGGAACTCGCTCCGCGAGTACCCCGTCATCCGGCAGGCGGCTTCATTCACGTCGACGTAATGCCCGTGGGAATCGGCCACGAAGATTCCTTCTGTCGCGTTCTCGACGAAGGCCCGGTAGCGCTCCGCGCTGTCCCGAAACGCCTCGCTCGCGATCTGGAGCTCTCGGGTGCGCTCTCCCACCAGGCGTGGGAGCGCCACCTGAAGCATGTACGCAAAGCCTGCCCCGATCGCGCCGACCGAGACCAGGGCCTCGACCCAGCTCAGGTTCAGATGCAGGTACTCCATGGCCGCCGTGGATTGGGCGCGCGACATGAACAGGGGCATGCCCCACAACACGAACAGGTCCGCCGCGTAGAAGCAGGCCACTGCGGTGAGGCCGACGAACAGGAGCGCCAACCCCCGGTCGAATCCCAACGCACGGCTGCCGCGCATCCGGCAGGCGAACGCCCAACCCAGCGCCACGATCGCGGAGACGATCGTCACGTCGATGATCGTCATCGCGCTCCGCGACGTCCAGATCATTCGGAGACTATGCCGACTCTCGCGCGCCCGATCCATCCCGTTGCGCCGGTTTGAACCAAAGTGTGACGCAGAGCACACTACGCCAAACGGTGTTTCAAGCGGCGAAGAAGGTCTTGGCCACCCTCGAGTCGACCGCGCCCGCGAACCCCGCTCGCTTCACGGAAGCACGCTCGCCGAATCAACGGACGCGACGCCGGTCGGCGGCTCGTGCTCGGCGCGCCACGCCGCCTGCCGCCCCTCGGAATCGCGCCTCTGGTGGATGCTCAACGTGGGCGCGAGCTCTCGGAGCGCCCGTTGAGCCTCGTCATCGTTGCTGAGGCTCAACCACATGTGGGCCATCACCTTGTTCTTGCGGATCCCCTGACCGCGGTAGAAGGCGATGCCGAGCTTCGTCTGGGCGCGCGGGTGACCGCCTTCGGCCGCCCTCTGGAGCCACTTCATGCCCTTCGCAGGATCCCGATCGACGCCCTCGCCCCGCAGGTACATGGCGGCCAGACTGACCTGCGCTCCGGCGAGGCCCTGCTCTGCGGCGGCGCGGTACAGCCGCGCAGCCTCCGGGTAGCTCTGCGGCACCCCGACACCGTCGTAGTACAGGCGCGCCAGCCGGCTCTGGGCCACCGGGCGGCCCCGATCGGCGACGATGCGGATCCAGCGCACCGCTTTTTCCGGGTCCGGCGCGACGCCCTCGCCGGTCGTGTAACGGCGGCCGAGCTCGAGGACGGCGTCCGGCAGGCCGCCCTCGGCGGCCCGGGTCATGCGGACGACCGCCTCGTCTGGCCGTTCTGGGGCGATGCGCCCCGCGAACAGCAGCAGCGCCAGCGCATGGTCGGCCTCGAGCAGCTCTCCGCGCGCGGCTTCGCGGTAATGCTCCGCGGCCAACGCATCGTCCGACGAAACGCCCATCCCCGTTTCGTAGGCCTTGGCGAGGTTGAGGTGCGCTTCGGGCAGCCCCTGGCTCGCGGCCTTGCGATACCAGGCGATTGCCTCGGCGCGCATCTCCCTCTCCCGCTCTTCGGCGGCGGATGCGTCCTCTTGCAGCGGCTCGCGCAGACTCGCCGGAATCTCCATGCCGCGCTGCATGGCCTCCCGCATCCAGGCGGGAAGACTCGCCGGTGCGGCCTCCGTCGCGTCGATGCGTCCATCGGCGTACATGCGGCCGAGCTGGTTCTGCGCACCCGGGTGGCCGTGTTCCGCGGCGGCGCGCAGCCACTTCTCGGCGAGTCCCGGGTTGGCGGCGACGCCGCCGCCGAGGTCGTAGGCGTACCCGAGCCGGAACTGGCCCTCGACATCCCCCGCCTCGGCGGCGAGTCGGAACCACCGAACACCGCGGGCCGGGTCTACGAGCCGCCCGATCGCCGTCTGGGCCGCCGCGTAGCCAGCGTCCGCGGCGCGTCCGTAGAGCTCCGATGCGTGCGCAAGATCCGCTGCCACGACGTCGCCCCGCTCGTAAAGCCTCCCGAGCCGAAACTGGGCGGTAGCGCTCCCACCTTCGGCGGCCTTCGTCAGCCACGCGACGGCTTGGGGCCAGTCGAGCGCGACTCCGCGTCCTTCGGCGTAGGAGATGGCCAGCTCGAGCTGGGCCGCCACATGCCCACCCTCGGCGGCCGGCCGGTCCCAACGCGCGGCCTCCCCGGGATCCGCAGGCACGCCGTCGCCCTGCGCGTAGCGCCGGGCCAGCCGGTACTGGGCCTCGGCGAGTCCAGCCTCGGCGGCCCGCGCGAGCCACGCGACGGCTTGCTGGCGCTCGGGCGCGTCGCCATCGGCGAGCAGGGATGACAGCTCGAGCTGGGCGCGGGGCGCGCCGGCCTCGGCGGCCACCCGGTACCAACGGGCTGCCTCGGCCGGATCCGGGGCGACGCCGCGCCCGTCGCGGTAGGCGTTCGCGAGCCGCAGGCTGGCCCGGTCGTCTCCCAGAAACGCGCGGAGCTTGACGCGATCGACCTCGCTGCAGCCCGCCAGCAAGGCTGCGGTCGCGGCGGCGAGCCAGATGGCGCGGCCACGGCGCGGAGCGGTCATGGCAGGTACAGCAGGGGATCCTCGGGTTGCCGGTCCCGGCGCACCTCGAAGTGCAGATGGTGACCGCTCGCGTTGCCCGTCTTGCCGACCTCGGCGATCACCTGCCCCTTCTCCACGAACTCGCCTTTCACGACGCGGTTGCGGCGGTTGTGGGCGTAGACGGTGGAATAGCGACCGCTGTGCTTCAGGATCACCACGTTGCCGTAGTCTCCGAGGCCGCGACCGCTGTGGATGACTCGTCCCGCCTCTGCGGCCCGGATGGAGGTTCCGGACTTCGCGGGGATGTCGATGCCGTCGTGACGGCGCCCCCAGCGCCGACCGAACTTCGAGCTCACGCTGCCGGACAGCGGCCAGCCGAAGTCGAGATCCAGCTGCCGCCGGGCCTCCCCGCGCTGGCTTCCTCGCGGTGAGACCGGCACGCGCGCGGCGGCGAGGATTCGATCGGGCTGCGTGCGGGAGGCGCCCGGGATCACGATCTGCCGGCCGACGCGCAGCTCGGTCACGTCGTCGATGTCGTTGGCGCGCTGGATCCGCTCGATGCTCACGCCGTAGTATCGCGACAGCCGGTAGAGATTCTCGCCGGGGCGCAGCACGTGCACCGGACCGTCCGGAGTCGACGCGCAGCCCCCGCACAGCAGCACCAGCGCGAGCATCGCGATCCCGCCCCGGAAGAGCGCCTCCGGAGCGAAGCTTACGCGGCCCATCCGTGTGATCCGACGAGCTCGACGAAGCGGCAGCGCCCGAGCGCCTCGTGCATCAGGCCACCGTCTTGGCCGCGGCGCACCCGCAGAAGCTGTTGCTCCTCCCGGCTTCCAAAAGGACCCACCAAGCGCCCGCCCGGCGCGAGCTGTGCGAGCAGCGGACGCGGCACGTCGGGGCCGCCCGCGGTCACGACGATGGCGTCGTACGGCGCCTCCGACGGCCACCCGCTGGTCCCATCCCCCAGGTACACGACCACGTTCACGATGCCCAGCCCGTCGAGGGACGTGCGCGCGCTGGCTGCGAGACGGGGCTTCCGCTCGATCGAGACCACCCGCGAGGCCAGCCGGGAGAGAATCGCCGCCTGATAGCCCGACCCGGTTCCCACCTCGAGCACCTGCTCGGAGCCCGTCAGCTCGAGCGCTTCACTCATGGCGGCCACGACGTGCGGCGCGGAGATCGTCTGACCTTCACCGATCGGAAGCGCCCGGTTCTCGTCGTAGGCGTTGCCCGCCAGCGCGTCCGGAACCAGCAGATGGCGGGGCACGCTGGCCATGGCGTCGAGGACCCGCCGATCCGACACACCGGCCGCGGCCAGGCGTCGAACCATCCGCCGTCGCGGCACCCGAAGATCCATCTGGTTCGCGGTCTGCTGACGGCGCACCTCTCCCCCCGGCCCGCAGCTTAGGCGGAAACCAG
>JBHHVG010000123.1:0-7906 GCA_046754165.1 Myxococcota bacterium | reverse complement strand
AGGGCAGCACCGATGTCGATCTGCCCGGAGGAAACGGCCGAGTTGTTGGCAACGAAGCCCACGACGTGTCCGGCGAGCCGCCCAAACGCCGTGATCAGGTTGCGCGCCCTTTGCGGCTGCAGCTCGAAGTACTCGCCGTGGTCGCAGATCTGCTGAAGGTAGAGCGTGATGTCCATCGGCGCGTTCATGCCCGCCGGAGTCTCGAACGTGCGGCGAAAGAGCAGGTCTTCCTCCGACGTGTAACGGTCGACCGGATCCGACGTCTCGGCGAACGGCGCATTCGAGTGGTTGTCGTTCGGCAGATAGGAGAGCAGCCGCATCGCCGTTCGCAGCGATCCCAGCTCGTCCTGGGTGACGAGGTCGCAGACGCCGCTCTGCCCGTGGACCTTCGGGCCGCCGAGTTCATCGGCGGTGACGTCCTCGCCAAGCACGGATTTCACCACGGCCGGGCCCGTCAGGCCGATGAAGGTGTCGTCGCACTGGATCATGAAGGATCCCTGGCGGGGCAGGTAGGCGCCACCGCCGGCGTTGTATCCGAACATCAGGCTGATGCTCGGCACCACGCCGCTGATCTTCCGCAGCGCGGTGAAGGCCTCGCTGTAGCCGTCGAGGCCGCCTACCCCGGCCGGCACGAAGGCGCCCGCCGAGTCGTTCATGCCGATCAACGGGATCCCGTGCTCGCCGGCCATGTAGATCAGCCGGGCCAGCTTGTCCCCGTTGGTGGCGTCCATGGAGCCGGCCCGGAGGGTGAAGTCGTGGCCGTAGACTGCGACGTCCCGCCCGTCGATGCTGAGAATGCCGGTGACGATCGCTGCGCCGTCGAGACCCGGGCCCCAGTTCTGCCAGAGGATGTCCGGCTGGCTGCGGGTGAGCACCTGGATCCGCTCCCAGACCGTCATCCGGCCCTTGGAGTGCTGGACCAGGACCCGCTCGGGGCCGCCGCCTCGTCCGGGCCGGTCGATGAGTTCTCGGCCGAGGTCGAGCGCGCGGTCGTAGACCGACGCGGCGGCGTTCTCGGGCGCTGCGGCGCCCGCCTTCCGCGCGGTCTTGCGCGTCGCGGAGGCGAAGGGATTGCGGATGGAGTAGGCCGGTGCGCTCATGGTCTGGTTCAGCGGTCTTCCGTGGCGGTTGAGATGGAGTGGAGCTTCGACCGAATCCAGTTCTGCGCAGGGAAGCGGCGTCCATCCGAATCGCCCGTGGGCGGCCCACGGCGGTGCGGGCGATCGCAGCGGTGACCCGCTCCGCGCCGGCCTCGGCCGCGCGGGGAGCGCGACTCTTCGGTTCGGGTGCCCTTCCCCTGCGGCCGAGAGATTAGTCGTTTTCGGGCGGTCAAGCGAATCCCGGGGCCCCGCTGCGGGTCGATCTCTTCGCGGGAGACCGAGACCCAGGATCCGGTCGCGCGGTGGCGAGCGACATCCCCGACTCCTTCGGATATCCTGGTGTCTCGGCGAGGGGAGGGGATCGTGACCGCATTGATCATCGTGCTCGGGCTGGTGCTCCTGGTCGTTGCCAGCGTGGTGGGGGTCTTCAACAAGCTGGTCACGCTGCGAAACCGCTACAAGAATGGCTTCGCCCAGATCGAAGTGCAGCTCAAACGGCGCCACGACCTGATTCCGAATCTGGTGGAGACCGCAAAGGGCTACATGGCCCACGAACGCGAGACCCTCGACGCGGTCATCCAGGCCCGCAACCAGGCCACGGCGGGTCTGGAGCGGGCGGCCAGCGACCCCACGAACGCGGAGGCCGTGAAGGGACTCGGCAGCGCGGAGGGCGCGCTCTCGGGCGCCGTCGGTCGCTTGTTCGCCGTGATGGAGGCCTATCCCGACCTCAAGGCCAATCAGAACATGATGCAGCTCAACGAAGAGCTGACGTCCAGCGAGAACAAGGTCGCCTTCGCCCGGCAAGCGTTCAACGATGCGGTGACCCTCTACAACACCTACAAGCAGAGCTTTCCCGCCGTCGTCCTGGCTGGAATGTTCGGGCATGCACAGGATGCGGCCCTGCTCGAGTTCGACGGCGAAGCCATCGCCGAGGCGCCCGTGGTCTCCTTCTGAGGGGCTGAGCTCCGGAGCAGCCGTCGGACGCCTTGCGGGTGCGCGCGGCCAGGCGAGGTGTCGCTGTGGCGACGGATTTCTTCGACAACCAGGATCGGGCCCGGCGCAACACGGGCCGGCTCGTCTTCCTCTTCGGCGTCGCCGTGCTGGCCATCGTCGGAATGCTCTATGCCGTCGCGGTGCTGGTGGTTGGGTATCACGGGCCGGATCCGTATACCGGGGCGACCCGATGGGACCTCCGGTGGTGGGACGCGGTGCTGCTCGCCGAGGTCGGCCTGGCGACCCTCGCCATCGTCGGGGCCGGCAGCCTGTACAAGACGGCGCAGCTCCGGGGCGGCGGGCGCGTGGTCGCCGAGTCCCTGGCAGGACGTCTGCTCCACGGCGACAGTCCGGATCCCCTCGAGCGCCAACTCCTCAACGTCGTCGAGGAGATGGCGATCGCGTCCGGGACGGCGACGCCGCCGGTGTACCTCCTCGACCACGAGGCGGGCATCAACGCGTTCGCCGCGGGTTTCGGTCCCAGCGATGCCGTCATCGGAGTGACGCGAGGCACCGTCGAGCAGCTCTCGCGCAGCGAGCTTCAGGGCGTGATCGCCCACGAGTTCAGCCACGTCATGAACGGCGACATGAGGCTCAACATTCGTCTGATGGGCGTGGTGCACGGCATCCTCATCATCGGGATCATCGGCTACTTCCTATTGCGTTCGTCGATGTACGGGGGTGCGGTCCGGCGCCGCGACAGCCGCGACAACAGCGGCGTTCCGATCCTCGCGATCGGATTCGGCTTGATGGTCACCGGCTTCCTGGGAACCGTCTTCGGCAACCTCATCAAGGCGTCGGTGAGCCGCCAGCGCGAATTCCTCGCCGACGCGTCCGCGGTGCAGTTCACGCGGGATCCGTCCGGAATCGCGGGGGCCCTGAAGAAGATCGGCGGCTTCGAGGCGGGCTCGGGCGTGCAACACCCGAACGCCCCAGAAGCCAGCCACATGTTCTTCGGCCGCGCCATCGCATCCGGGTTCGGGTCGCTGTTCGCAACCCATCCACCCCTCGAGCAGCGCATCCGCCGCATCGATCCCAGCTTCGACGGCCGCGGCAGCGAAATCGCTACCGCGGCTCCCGCCGACGAGATGGCCGGCGCTGCCGGGTTCGCCGGTGCGGGCGCCGCCGCCGCCTTCGATCACATCGGCCAGACCACTCCGGAGCACCTCCGCTACGCCGAGGAGCTGATGGCCAGCCTGCCGCCGCCGATCGTCGATGCAGCACACGAACCCTACGGCGCGCGTGCGCTGCTGTACGCGTTGTTGATCGACCGCGACCCGCAGACCCGCCGCACGCAGCTCTCCGACCTGGCCCAGCACGCAGACCCGGCCGTCGCAGCGGAGACCCAGCGCCTGCTCCCCGACATGGATGCGCTCGACGCGCGGGTTCATCTGCCGCTGGTGGACATCCTCATCCCGGCGCTTCGGCAGCTCTCACCCAGCCAGTACCGGATGTTCGCGGACAACGTGAATCGTCTCATCCGCGCCGACCGGAAGATCGACCTGTTCGAGTGGACCTTGCAGAGGATTCTGCTCCAACACCTGGCGCCCGGCTTCGAATCGGTGCCCGTACGGCGCGTGAAGCACGGATCGCTCGACCGGCTGCGCGATCACGGCCGGGTCGTGCTCTCGGCGCTGGCCCACGCAGGTGGGCGCTCGCCTGCGGCTGCCCAGCGCGCCTTCGCACAGGGTGCGGAGGACGCCGCGCTCGAGGGGCTCGACCTGCTCGACGCCGGACGGTCCGGATTGGCGCAGATCGACGAGGCGCTGTTCGAGCTCGATGCCCTGGCTCCCCTGGAGAAGCGCCGTCTGCTGCACGCGTGCGCCACCACCGTCTGCGCCGATCGCACGGTCACGGTGGCGGAAGCGGAGCTGCTGAGGGCGGTCGCCGATTCCCTCGCCTGCCCGATGCCGCCGCTGTTGCCCGGGCAGACCATCCTCTGAAGGAGGCGAGGGTCACGCCGAGGTTTCCTCGCCCGGCCGCGACGGCATGGCCGCTGCACATCCGGATCCGTGGGCCCGTCTCGTTCGCCCGTGAAACGTTCGTTCCGAACGGCGGGCAGACCCCTTCCGTCCGCAGGCGGCGGCAATCCTTCGACGGCTAGACTGCGAGCACGATGCGGTGGATCGGGAGGGTTCTGGCAGCGATCGCGGCAGCGCTGCTGCTCGCCGTGGCCGTGGCGGTCGTGTTTCGGTGGTGGGTGTTTCCCCGTCCGGAGTTCCAAGAGTGGCTGCAAGGCCGCGTCTCCGCTGCGGTCGGGGAGGGCGTCGCATTCGGAGCCGTGTCCCTCGCGGCCTGGCCGGCGCCGGGGTTTCGGATCCACCAGCTCACCCTGGGCGGCGATTCCGTGACGCTCGACTCCCTGATCTGTGTCCTGTCGCCGACCGCGCTGTTCTCCGGCCAGGTGGTCGTCGCGCGCGTCTATCTCGAGCGCCCCGTTCTCGAGGTGCGCCGGGCGCGGGACGGACGTTGGGTCTTCGGCGACCCGCTCCAACGGATCCTCGACCGCGCCGCGCACGGGGGAGGCGAACCCGGTCCGGCCCGGTCCGAGCCCACGATGCCGCGTCTCATCGTGCGCGAGGGCTCGCTGGACGTCGTGGACGAGCATGTCGACGGCGGCCCCGTGGAGCTGTCGATTCGCGACTTCACGGCGGAGTTCGAGCCGCCGGCTGACGGAAATCCCGGGCGCGTCCACATCTCGGTGCGCGACCCGGACGGTGCCCGGCTGCGCGTCGACGCCTTCGTCGGGGCCCTCGAGGAGCACGAGACCATGGCGGACGCGCGCTTCGAAGCGCGCGTCCGCGGCCGTTCTCTGTCCTCGGATCGAGCGCTTCTCTACCTGCTGTTCGGCCTGCCGATCCGCAACGCCGGCGGCCGCTTCGACATCGAGGGAACGGTCTCCCGCAGCGCCTCCGGTGCGATCGAGGGCCGCGCGACCCTGGCGCTGACTCGGGGAGTCGTGGAGGGGTGGGGGATCGAGCTGGCGACCCCGGTGCAGATCACCGCGGGCTTCTCCGTCGCGAACGGGAGCTTCTCGCTGCGCGGTGCGGATCTCGAGGCCGCCGGCATGGGTCTCGATCACTACGAGGCGGGCGTCGTGCGCGCTCGCTTCGCTTGGGTCGATGGCGAGCTTCGGATGCAGAAGCTCGAGTTCCAGGCGTACGGCGGGACGTGGTCCGGCCATGGAACGGTCGCGTTCCGCGCTGCGCCGAGCTACGAGGGCGGGTTCGGCGCCGCGGACGTCGACCTGCGGCGCCTCGCGTCGGCGATCAGCGGATCCGAGGTCGCGGATGGCTTCGAAACCCTGGACGGCGAGGCGACGCTGCGGGGTCACTGGAGCGATGCGAAGACGTGGCCCGAGGAGATCGCGGGCGTCGGATCGGTTCGCCTGGCGGACGGATCGTTCGAGTCGTCGCCGATCTTCAGCGGCGTCTTGCGGGGGCTCGCGCGGGCCATCCCGGGCTTCTCCCGCCTGGCAAGGGACGGAGGGCGAAAGGCCGCGACCCGTCTCGACCATCTCGCTGCCGCCTTCACCCTGGAGGACGGGCGGGCACACTCGGAGAACGTGGTAATCGTGACCAACCAGTACGAGCTGTGGGGAGCGGGCAGTCTGGGCGTCGACGGCAGCGTGGAGATCGCCGGCGCGGTGGCGCTCACTTCCGGTGGCATCTCACAGCTGTACTCGCTGGCCTCGGCCCCGTTCACCCGGAAAGGGAGCGAATCGCTCCCCCGCGTTCCCGTCCGCGTCGCCGGCACGCTGTCCGATCTCCGCGTGACTCCGGACTTGACCGACCTGTCCCTGGCGCCCTTCCGGACGCTGTTCGCGTCCGGTCGCGGCGCCGCCGGTCTGGTGCGCGATGCCGCGGTCCCGCCGGCTCGCCTGCTGAAGAGCGGATTCGAGCGGGTGCTCGGCAAGAAGCGCCGCGACGGCGAAGCGACCGAAGAAACGCCGGCGCCTACTCGTACTCGATCTCGTAGCCTGGAATGATCTCGTAACGCGCCTCCGGGCTCAGCGTCGGAAAGACCCAGAAGGGCGCAAAAGCGATGTCCAAGACGCCCATCACGAGGCGGTATGGCATCAGCATCGTGCCCTGCAGCAAGCCGATGGGGTGCGAGGTCCAGGGGGCCCCCCACATGTCCTCGAAATCCTCGATGGGCTGCACGGCGGCCATGATCGGGTCGGCCGGGGCAGTGACGATGCCGTTCAGGCCGGCCAACAGGCTGTTGACCGCCGTGGGGAGCTCGACGTACTCCTCTTCCTCGTCTTCGGCGAATGCCGCCGGGGCGGCGGTCAGGATGAACAGGGACGCCGCGGCGGCGGCCAGTTTGCGCATTCCGTCTTCTCCTCGAGTTGTGGTTCCAGGGCTTCGTCATCCGCCGAGCCGGCCTCAGCGCGTCCGCCCACCGGCGGCGCATTCTAACACGGCGGCCGCTGCTGGCGGGAGTCGGGGCGGCCGCTGCACCCGGCCGATCGGCGCGGCAGTCCGGCTGCTATGCTTCACGCGCCCCCGAAACGAACAGCATCGGATCGCCGACGTCTTTCGCGGATTCAGACGGGTCTCCCTCGCATGCAGAAGAATCGGGCCATCGAGATCTCCGCAGGCGCGGGGCGCCGGTCGCAGCGCCGACCGCCCTGGATCGTGGTTCGCGCTCCCGGAGCGTCGCCGGGCTACGCGCGCACCCGGGCCACCGTCAAGGCCCACCGCCTCAACACCGTCTGCGAGGAGGCGGCCTGCCCGAACATCGGTGAGTGCTGGTCTCGGCGGCACGCCACGGTCATGATCCTCGGCAGCGTCTGCACCCGGAAGTGTGGATTCTGCAACGTGGCGACCGGCCGCCCCGGAGCGGTGGATCCGGGCGAGCCCCGTCGCGTGGCCGAGGCCGTTGGCGACCTGGAGCTCAAGCACGTGGTGATCACGTCGGTCGATCGCGACGACCTCGCCGATGGCGGCGCGGCGCAGTTCGCCGCGTGCATCGCCGCCATCCGGAGCGCCTCCCCGTCGACGACCATCGAAGTGCTGACCCCGGACTTCCTGCGCAAGAGCGGCGCGGTGGAGCGGGTCGTCGCGGCGGGGCCAGACGTCTACAACCACAACCTCGAGACCGTCCCCCGACTGTACAAGCGGGTGCGACGCGGGGCGGATTATCGCGTTTCACTCGATCTGCTCCGCACCGTCAAGGGGCTCGATCCCCGCATCTTCACGAAGTCGGGCATCATGGTCGGGCTGGGGGAGCGAGACGACGAGATCCTCGCCGTGATGGACGACATGCGCGGCGTCGACGTCGACTTCATCACCATCGGTCAGTACCTGAGGCCGACCCAGAGGCACCTGCCCATGGCCCGCTATGCGTCGCCCGATGAGTTCGAGCGCTGGGCGGAGATCGCACGGGCCAAGCGGTTCCTGCTGGCCGCGTGCTCGCCGCTGACGCGCTCGTCCTATCATGCGGACCGTGATTTCGAGAAGCTTGCAGCGGCCCGCCGGCGGCGAGGATTCTCGCCGGCAGGCGTTTCGGAGGACCGGTGACCAGATCGATCATCGAAGAGCCCGACATCGACTCCCAGGAGACCGAAGAGTGGCTCGCGGCGCTCGATTCCGTCTTCGAGGCCGATGGCGTCGACCGCGCGCACTATCTCATCGAACGCCTCATCGACGCCATGCGTCGCTCCGGCGCTCATCTCCCCTACAAGACGACCACCGCCTACGTGAACACGATCTCCAAGGCGATGGAAACGCCGATGCCGGGAGAGCCGGGCATCGAGCACCGGATCCGATCGATCATCCGCTGGAACGCGCTGGCCATGGTGATCCAGG
>JBHHVG010000122.1:0-7966 GCA_046754165.1 Myxococcota bacterium | reverse complement strand
CCGTGGATGCCCGCACCGGGGCCCATGTCGACGACGTGGTCGGCGGCGCGGATCGTCGCCTCGTCGTGCTCCACCACGATCACCGTATTGCCGAGGTCGCGCAGACGGAAGATTCCGGCGAGCAGGCGGGCGTTGTCTCGCGGGTGCAGGCCGACGGAAGGCTCGTCGAGAATGTAGAGCACCCCCATCAGGCTCGATCCCATCTGGGTGGCCAGGCGGATGCGCTGACCCTCGCCGCCGGAGAGCGTCGCGCTCGCGCGGCCGAGCGTGAGGTAGGAGAGTCCAACGTCCGTGAGGAAGCGCAGCCGCGCGCGGATCTCCCGCAGGATCCGGTCGGCGAGCTGCTGCTGGCTCGGGCCGAAGCAGAGGCCGTCGACGAACTCCGCGGCGCGCTCGACCGACAGCCGACAGACGTCGGGGATTCCGGTTCCGCCGATCTTCACGCTGCGCGCCTCCGGACGCAGGCGTGAGCCGCCACACTCCGGGCACTGCTTCTGGACGCGGTAGCGCCCGAGCTCTTCGCGGTCGGCGTCGTTGCCGCCCTCGAAACGGCGCAAGAGCTCGCCGACGGCTCCGTCCCAGCGCCGCTTCACCCGGGACTTCATGCCGGCGGACTCGATCTCGAAGGAGACGTCGTCCTTCGCGGCGCCGAAGAGGATGCCGTGCTGCGCGACTTCGGGAAGATCCTGCCAGGGCGTGTCGAGGTCGATGCCGTAGTGCGCGGCGAGCGCTTCGAGCAATTGGTCGTAGTAGCGCGAGCGCCGCCGCCCGCCGAAGGTCGCCAGGGCGCCGCGCGCCAGCGACAGCGACGTGTCCGGTACGATGCGCGCCGGGTCGAACTCGCCGGTGGTGCCGAGGCCGCCGCAACGCGGACAGGCGCCGTGGGGACTGTTGAATGAAAACAGGCGCGGCGCGATCTCCGGATACGAGATTCCGCAATCCACGCAGGCGCTGTGCTCGGAAAGCAGCCAGTCGTCGTCGCCGGGCCCGACGTCGATGCGCACCAGGCCGCCGGCGCTGCCGAGCGCCGTCTCGAGCGACTGTGCAATGCGCCCGCGCAGGGCCGCAGACGCCGTCAGCCGATCGACCACGATGTCGATGTCGTGTCGCGCGCTGCCGGCGAGCTTCAAGTCCTCGGAGAGCTCGACGGTCTCGCCGTCGACGCGCGCCCGAACGAAGCCCTGGCGGCGGTGGCTCTCGAGCTCACTCCGGAAGCTGCCCTTCCGGTCGCGCACGATCGGCGCGAGGATCTGGAGGCGCGTGCCGGCGTCGAGGGACAGGATGCGGTCGGTCATCTGCGGCACGGTCTGGCTCGCGATGGCCACGCCGCACTGTGGGCAGTGGGGCTGCCCGACCCGCGCGAAGAGCAGGCGCAGGTAGTCGTGGATCTCGGTGGCGGTGCCGACGGTCGAGCGCGGGTTGTGGCTCACGCTCTTCTGCTCGATCGCGATGGCCGGCGACAACCCCTCGATGGAGTCGACGTCGGGCTTGGCCATCTGCTCGAGGAACTGCCGCGCGTAGGCCGAGAGCGACTCGACGTAGCGCCGCTGCCCCTCCGCGTAGATGGTGTCGAAGGCGAGCGACGATTTGCCGGATCCCGACAGGCCGGTGATGACGGTGAGCCGGTCCCGCGGGAGCACGACGTCGCGATTCTTGTGGTTGTGCTCGCGTGCGCCGCGGATCTCGATGCCCGCGGTGGGGGGCGGGGGCGGCCGGGGAGCGGGCGGCTGGGCCTTCGACACTAGAAGGGCGACCCCTCCTCGCCCCCGGCGTCGTTCCCGGTGGCGTAGCCGGACTTGCTGCCCAGCATGGCCGCGTCGGCGAAGTGGCCCTTGCGCTCGATGAAGGTCTGCTTGCGCAGGGTCTCCATCCACTTGCGGAACTCCGTGTCGAGGTTCTGCTCGTAGATCTCCATCCGGAGCTTCTCTTCCGCCTCTTCGAAACTCACCGGCTCGTAGATCCGGCGCTCCACCAGCTTGAGCAGGCTGCACCCGAAGGGCAGCTCCACCAGGTCACTCACTTGCCCGTCCTGGAGCGGGCCGACCACGTCGGCCATCCAGTCGGCGAGCTGGTCGCTGTGGAGCCAGCCGATGTCTCCGCCCTGGGCCGGCGCCACCTGGGAGGTCGTCGACGCGACCTTCTCGAAGGATTCGCCTGTTGCGATGCGCGCGCTGGCGTCGCGCACCGCGGCGCAGGCGCCGCTGCCATTCTGCGCCGAGATCCCGCCGTTGGCGACCAGGATCTGGCGCAGGTGCACCATCTCCCCGCCCTCGGGCTGCGAGGAGAAGCGCTCGATGTACAGCGCGCGCACATCGGAATCGTTGACCGTCACCTTCGACGCCACCATCGCGCCCACCACCTTGCGCCGCTCGAGCTCGTCCTTGATCTCCGCGCGGTACGTATCGACGGTCAGGCCCTGGGCCTGCACGCTCTGCTCGAGCTGCGGGCGGGTGATCCCGTTCTCGCGGGCGATCATCTCGATGGCCTGGTCGATCTCGGCGTCGGTGGCGTAGAGCTCCGAGCGCCGCACCACCTGCGTGATCAGAGGCCGCTCGATCAGCTGCTCGAGCCCGTCCGCCCGCAGCTTCGCGATCTCGACCGCAGGCACGTGGGCCTGGCGCAGCCGGGCCTCGACCGGCGCCACCCGCGCGAGCACTTCGGACACCAGCACGATGTCGCTGCCGACCTGGGCGGCGATGCCGTCGGAAAGGCTCTCGCTCGCGCCGGCCGGCGGGGCGGTCACTCCGAGGGCGAGGGCGAGCGTGGCGAGCGCGCTGCGGTGCATGGAACTCCTCGATCGGGGCTCGTGGTGAGAGTCTTCTGTTTGGTCGCCGCCGCGGCCGGGCGGGTTCCCCATCGCGTCCCTCCATGGTAGCCCGACCGTCCGCTGCGGACGACGGATCCGCTGCGCGCCCTCGGCTACCCTCGCCGCGGACCGGCCCCAATCACCCGGCGGCCGGCGAACGGGAAGCGGATGCCGTTGCCCTGGGGAAAGCTGCAGAGGCTGGGAGCGGCCGGGCTGCTGACGCTCTCGCTGGGTTTCTTCGCCTACCGCTGTGGCACGTCGCAGGAGATCCCGTTCATCACCCAGAGCGACGAGGCGCCCTGGATCATGGCGCCGGCGCCGGTCAGCGCGAAGCTCCAGCAGTGGGGCCGCGAGCAGGTACCGGTGGTGAGCTTCCGCCGTTCGGTGCACTCGGACGGGGCGGAAGGCGACGTGACGCTGACGCTGCGCGCGCTGCGGGGCTTCGCGGTGAAGGTCGACGGCGAGCCGCTTCCGGGCGGCCGCGATGACGGCGCGCGCTGGCGCGAGCGGCGCCAGCTCGCTCTCGGCCCCGCCCTCGAGGCGGGCTGGAACCAGATCGAGATCGACGTCGCCCACGCCCACGGTCCGGCGCTGGTGTCGCTGCGGATCGAGGGTCTCCCGGAGGTGGTGACCTCGGACGCGACCTGGGCCGTCTACCGCGACGGAGAGCTGCTGGGCCACGCCATCCCGGCGGACGACACGCGTCGCAATCCCGCGGCCCTCGCCGTGGAGACGCCGGCGCGGGCGCTTCGCGACGCCGCCGACACGCTGCTCGCCTTCTTCATGGCGGGGTTGCTGGCCTTCCTGCTGGGGCGCAGGTTCGCGGGCGAGCACTTCCTGGCGATGCTTCCTTTCCTCGTCCTCGGCGTAGCGGGCGTCGCCTGGCTGGTGTACTTCGCGGACACGCTGCTGCGCCTTCCCATCGAGATCGGCTTCGATGCGCGGCACCACAAGCTCTACGTCGACATCCTGCGCGAGCAGCACGCCGTGCCCGTCGCGACGGACGGCTGGTCCGTCTACCACCCGCCCCTCTTCTACGCCGGCGCCGCGCTGCTCGAGTGGCTGGGCGAGGCGGCCGCGGGCCGCGACGGCGGGATCTTCGGGCTCAAGCTGATTCCCTTCCTCGCGGGCCTCGCCAATGTGTGGGTCGCGGCGGAGTTGGTGCGCCGCCTGTTTCCAGACGACCTGCGCCGGCGCGCGCTGGCCGCGGTCTTCGCGGCGGTGCTGCCCATGAACCTCTACGCCGCCGCCTACTTCTCGAATGAGACGCTGATCACCCTGCTGGCGGGGCTGGTCGTGCTGGCGGTCGTGGAGATCCTGCTCGCCCGCGCGTCGACGACACGCCAGGTCGCACACCTGGGGATGCTGGTGGGACTCGCACTGCTCACGAAGTTCACGGCGGTGCTGGTGGGCGCGGTTGCGATCTTCTTCGTGGTCGCGAAGCTGATGGCGCTCGAGGACGCGCGGCCGTCGCGGGTCGCCACGGCCGTCGCCGCTTTCGCCGCGTCGCCGCTGCTGATCGCCGGCTGGTTCTACGCGCGCAACGTCTGGCTCTTCGGTGACCCCCTCATCGCCAACTGGGGAGACATGCCGGGGCCGACGCTCCGGTGGTGGCAGCAGCCCGGATTCCACACGGCGAGCTTCTACCTCACGTTCGGCGAGTCCCTCTCCCATCCCTATCTGTCGGCCTTCCGCTCGGTGTGGGACAGCCTCTACTCGACGCTGTGGGGCGACGGTGGCATCGGAGGCCGCGTGCTGCCCTCCGGGCGCCACGACTTCTGGAACTACAGCCTGATGTCGTCCGCCTACCTGGTGGCGATTCCGGCGACCCTCGCCATCGCGCTCGGCAGCCTGCGGAGCTTCCTGCGCGCGCTGCACGACCCCGACCCGCACCGTCGCGCCGTCTATTCCTTCCTGCTGACCCTCGCCTACGCCGTCGTGTTCGGCCTGGTCTACATGTCGCTGCGGCTGCCGTACTTCGCCCAGGCCAAGGCCAGCTACGGCCTCGTGGTGATGCCGGCGCTCACGCTCTTCTTCATCGACGGGTTCGCCTGGTGCGACGAGGCGCTGGCCGCGCGTGGCTGGCTGCCGGCGCGCGCTCTGCTCTACGGCTGGCTCGGCCTCTTCGCCGCGACCTGCTTCTTCTCCTACGTCGGCTAGACGTCCGACCCGTGGCCCCATGACATTCCCCCGTGAAGCGCTCCTCCCGTACGGCGGGTGGATCCCGAGGCTCGACCGGGCACGTGCTACGGTCGGCGCCATGGACGACCCGGCCGCGGTGGCGGAGAGCGTTCGCCACGAGTTCGTCCTGGCCGGCGGCCTGCGCTTCCACGTCGCGAAGTGCGGTGGGGGAGATCGCCTGGCGCTGCTGCTGCACGGCTTCCCGGAGTGCTGGTACTCGTGGCGCCACCAGCTGCCGGTGCTCGCGGACCAGGGCTACGAAGTGTGGGCGCCGGACCTGCGCGGCTGCGGCCAGACGACGGTGCCGCCGCGCCTCGAGGACTACGCCATCGAGCGGCTGATGGACGACGTCGCCGCGCTGATCGACGCCGCCGGCAAGCGCGAGGTGACGCTCATCGGCCACGACTGGGGGGGCCTCATCGCGTGGTACTTTGCCATGCGCCGCGCGCGGCCGCTGGCGCGCCTCGTCGTCCTGAACCTGCCGCATCCCTTCGCGGCCGAGCCCGCCTACCGCAGCTGGAAGCAGCGCGGGAAGTCGCTCTACGCCCTCTTCTTCCAGATCCCGCGCCTGCCCGAGGCGCTGCTGCGGGCGCGTGGTTGCCGCGCGGTCGGCGACGCCATCCGCCGCAGCTGCTGCCACCCGGAGCGCTTCCCCGACGCCGTGCTCGCCGTCCATCGCGAGTCCGCCGCGCACCCCGGCGTGCTGACCGGCATGCTCAACTACTACCGCGCCTTCGTGATCCGCGGGAAGGGCTTCGCACGCCAGAAGGCGCAGGGCGCCCCGCGGATCGAGACGCCCACGCTCATGATCTGGGGCGAGCGGGACATCGCCCTCTCTCTGGAGACCACCCGCGGCACCGGCCGGTTCGTCTCCGACCTGACCTTCCGCTCGCTTCCCGACGCCTCCCACTGGGTGCAGCAGGACGACCCGGAGACCGTGAACCGCATGCTGCGCGCCTGGCTCTCGGGCGAGGAGGTGCCGGCCGCGCTCGAGCCAGGCGCCTTGCGGGCGCCGCCGCCCTGATCTCCGGCTCGAATCACGCCCGGCCGGGATCCATCCGCTCTATGCTTGGAGGCGGGTGCGCCGCCCTCGCGGCGGCCCGAGGAGGTGGACGTGATCCACAGCAATACCGAGACCATTCCGGGCAAGCAGATCGTGCAGTTCTACGGCGTCGTCACCGGCAGCACCGTGCGCGCCAAGCACATCGGCCGCGACATCATGGCGGGCCTCAAGAACATCGTCGGCGGCGAGCTGCACGGCTACACAGAGCTGCTCCAGGACGCGCGCGCCGACGCCCTCGAGCGAATGACCCAGCAGGCCGAATCGCTCGGCGCCAACGCCGTCGTCAATGTGCGCTTCTCGACCAGCTCGATCGCCCAGGGCGCTGCCGAGCTCTTCGCCTACGGCACCGCCGTGCGGGTGGAGTAGTGGACAACGCCGTCATCGAGGTCGGCGTCCAGATCGGCCTGCCGCTGCTGCTGCTCGTCTCCACCTACTTCATCGGCGGCGCCGTCGAACGCCGCCACTATCGCAGCATCCGCAGCCGCGAACACCGCTTGCAGAGCCTCCCGGCCATCACCTTCCGCGAGGTCCCGCCGGGCTGGCAGGTCCGCGAGGGGGCGCTCGTCAGCGGCAGCGTCGTGATCTCCGTCGACTACTTCAAGCGCTTCCTGGCGGTCCTGCGCATGCTCGTCGGCGGTCGCGTCAAGACCTATGAGACCATCCTCGACCGCGCCCGCCGGGAGGCGATCCTGCGCTTGAAACGCGACGCCAGCGATCGCGGCTACGCGGCCGTCATCAACGTTCGCCTCGAGACCAGCCGCATGGCCAACGCCACCCGCAACGGCCAGGGCGTCGCCGGCCTCGAGGTGCTCGCCTACGGCACGGGCCTGGCGCTCGAGCGCGGGCCGTAGTGAGGTTCGACCCGGCGCTCCCGGACGAACGCGTCAACGTCTCCGACACGCACCACGTCCGAGAAGCGTTCGTGCTGGTCGCCGGGATCACCGCCGCAGGAGCGGCGCTCTCGTTCGTCCTCGTCCTGGCGATCGACCTGCTCATCCCGTTGATTCCGCAGGGGATCGAGGCGCGCGTCTTCGGCGGAGCGTGGGTCGGAGCGGCGCTCGAAGCCGCAGACGACGACGGGTCGCCCGATCCGCGCGCTCGAGCAGTCGCCGCCCTGCTCGCGCGGATAGCGAGCCACTGGCCCGACGCCCCCTACACCTTCCGCGCCGTCCTCCTCGACGAAGCGACGCCGAACGCCATGGCCTTCCCGGGCGGGACCATCGTGGTCACCACCGGCCTGCTCGATCGCGTCGGAAGCGAGAACGAGCTGGCGTTCGTGCTCGGCCACGAGCTCGGCCACTTCGAGCACCGCGACCACCTGCGCGGGCTGGGCCGGGCGCTGGCCTTCGGGCTGACGCTCCGCGCTCTCGGGTGGGGATCCGACG
This sequence comes from Myxococcota bacterium, assembly GCA_046754165.1. GTDB lineage: Bacteria > Myxococcota_A > UBA9160 > UBA9160 > SMWR01 > JAFDEI01. The sequence goes on along the minus strand of JBHHVG010000122.1, from coordinate 531 downwards.
GCGGTGCGGCGCAGCTCGCGGCCCTGTCCGGCGAGCTCGCGGGGCGGGGCTTCGATCGCGACCAGGAAGCGGACGCCGACGCCTTCGGCCTCGAGCTGCTGATGCGGGAGTACGGGCACGTCGGCGGCGCGACCGACTTCTTCGGGCGGCTCTCCGATCCCGGCGACACGGCCTCGGAGGCGATCGCCCACTACTTCGCGACGCACCCGCTGAACGCGGAGCGCGTCGAGGCGCTGCGCAGCCTGGCGAGCGAACGGGGGTGGAGCGCGGCGGGGACGCTGGTCGCGATTCCGCTCGACCGGGACCGCGCTGATCCGGACCAGCCCTGATTCTGATTCGGCAAGCGAGCTGGGCGGGTGCTGCCGCGTCAGGCCACTCTCTGGCCGCTTCAGGACGCGGCTCAGTGTCACCTGGCACCAGGAATTCCGGACGAATCCCGACTGCGGCGATTTCGGCTCACCCGTACGGGTCGGGCATAATCAGGCCTGGCGATCAACCGGGTAGGCGCGCGCGCCGCGATCAAGCAGATCG
>JBHHVG010000121.1:0-8070 GCA_046754165.1 Myxococcota bacterium | reverse complement strand
CCTGGTCGCGCCACGAAGACGAGGTGCGGGTCCACGAGATCTCCCACGGCCACGCGGACGAAGAGGCCTTCTTGTCCAGTCCTTTCGTGCCGATCTTCAGCGGTCGCGGCGGGATCCGCCGCCGCCTCAGCGACCCCGACGCGCCGCTCGACTTCCCGGTCCTGCGCGACCTCGCCCTGGCGGGTGCCAGCGACTACGTCGCCATGCCCATCACCTTCTCCGACGGGCAGATCCACGCCATCACCCTCGCCACCGACGCCCCGGACGGCTTCCGAACCGAGGACCTGGGTCACTTGCACGAGATCCTGCCGCTGGTGTCGCGCTTCGTGGAGGTGCATTCGCTGCGACACCGGGCGCGCACCCTCCTCGACACCTACCTCGGCGAGCACACCGGCGGGCGGGTACTCGACGGGCTCATCCGGCGCGGGGACGGCGAGGTGATCCCGGCCGTCATCTGGTGGGCGGATCTGCGCGGCTCGACGACCCTGACGGAGCAGATCCCGCGTCAGGCCTATCTGTCGCTTCTCAACCGGTTCTTCGAGGCCACCGCCGGCGCGGTGATCGACCGGGGCGGCGAGGTCCTCAAGTTCATCGGGGACGCGGTGCTGGCGATCTTCCCGCTGCGCGACCAGCCAGATGCGGCGGAGCGCGCCCTGCGCGCGGCGGCCGACGCGCTTGCGCGCATCCGAAAGCTGAACGCCGCCTGCTCCGGGCCGAACGCTCCGAACATCGCGATCGCCCTGGCGCTGCACCAGGGCGACGTCAACTACGGCAACATCGGCGTGGCCGGCCGGCTCGACTTCACGGTGACCGGGCCGGCGGTCAACGAGGTCGCGCGCCTCGAGGGGCTGTCGAAGCAGCTCGGCCGCAGTGTCGTGGCGTCCGAAACCTTCGCGGAGCTCGTGCCCGGGAAACTCGAATCCCTCGGTGTGCACGAGCTCCGCGGTGTGAAGGAGCCCCGGGAGGTCTTTGGCCTGCCGGCTTCGGAGGTGGATGGGGCCGATGCTTGAGCGGCGCGCTCCGCCGGCTCAGCGGAGGGCGGCGTCCCCGCGTTCGCCGGTGCGTATGCGGATCACGTCGTCCGCGGGGATGATGAAGATCTTGCCATCTCCGATCTTTCCGCTCCCCGCCGCCTGGCAAAGGGCCGCGGTCGCCTTCTCCACCTGATCGTCGGTCACGACCAGCTCGAGCTTCAGCTTCGGGTGGAACTCGACCACGTACTCGGCACCCCGGTAGAGCTCGCTGTGGCCCTTCTGGCGGCCGAAGCCGCGGACCTCGCTCACCGTCATGCCCTCGATGCCGATCTCGGCGAGTGCCGCCTTGACGTCGTCGATCTTGAACGGCTTGATGATCGCTTCGATCTTCTTCATGTCGTTGTCTCCCGTTCGCCCATCAGGCCTGTTCGTTGGCGAGAGAGGTCGCCGGACGCCCCGCCGGACGCGACCTGCTCGTTGCCGTTTCGAGGATGCTGGTCGGACCCGAGAGGTCGTAGGCGTGGCTGCCGTGCTCCGCCAGATCGAGACCCTCGAGCTCTTCGCCTTCCTCCACGCGGATTCCCATCGTGGCCTTGAGGCCGCCGAAGAGCGCCAGCGAGGCGCCGAAGGCCGCGACGCCGTAGGCGCCGACGCCGATCAGCTGCGTCAGGAAGGAGTGCTCGGGGTTCGTCGAGAAGATTCCGACGGCCAGCGTGCCCCAGATCCCGCACACCAGGTGCACGGAGATGGCGCCGACCGGGTCGTCGATCTTGATCCGGTCGAAGAACATCACGGAGTACACGACGATGACGCCGGCCACCGATCCGATGATCACCGCGCTCGCGATCCCGACGGTGTCCGCGCCCGCGGTGATGCCGACCAGACCCGCCAGGATGCCGTTCAGGGCCATCGACAGGTCGGGCTTCCCGAAGGAGATCCACGACGTCATCATCGCAGCCAGCGCTCCGGCCGACGCCGCCAGGCAGGTCGTCACCAGCGTGAAGGACGTCGACTCCGGGTCGGCGCTCAGCACCGAGCCGCCGTTGAAGCCGAACCAGCCCAGCCACAGCAGGAAGACGCCGATGGCGGCCATCGGCATGTTGCTGCCCGGAATCGGGTTCATCTTGTCGCCGACGTACTTGCCGAGACGCGGCCCGAGCAGCCAGGCGCCGGCCAGCGCTCCCCATCCGCCGACGGAGTGCACGAGGGTGGAGCCGGCGAAGTCGTAGAAGCCCATGGCGTCGAGCCAGCCACCGCCCCACTTCCAGGAGCCGAGGATCGGGTAGACGATGGCGACGAAGGGAAGCGCGAACAGCATGAAGGCCGCCAGCTTCACGCGCTCCGCGACAGCGCCGGAGACGATCGTCGCGCAGGTGGCGGCGAACATCGCCTGGAACAGGAAGTCCGTCCAGTAGGTGTAGCCACCGCCCGCGTAGGCCGGCGTGTTCCCCGCGGCGTCCGTCGCGATGCCGAAGCCGGCGAAACCGAACCAGCTGCCGACGCTGAAGTCGCCCGGGTACATGAGATTGAATCCCAACAGGGCGTAGGTGAGGATGCCCGCCGCGATGATGAACGTGTTCTTGAAGAGGATGTTCGTCGTGTTCTTGGAGCGCGTCAGCCCGGACTCGAGCGTCGCGAAGCCCAGGTGCATGATGAAGACCAGTCCGGCGCACAACATCATCCAGACGTTGTTGGCGGTGAACTGACCGGGGGTGACCCCGTCTTCCGCCAGGGCCAGGCCGGGCAGCAACAGGGCTCCGGCCAGCACCAGCGCGAGGTGGATGCGCTTCATGGAATCTTCCTCCGCAGGGGTTCGAGAATCGGGTTGGCCGTTGCCGAGGCAACGCCGGATCACCGCGCCGGATCGTGCCCCCCTGGGCTGCACTCCGGCGCACACGGGCATTCTTTCAATCGCCGTGCCAAGCGGCGGCCCGCGGTCGAAGTGGATCGCCCGTCGCTCGGGTGGGCTGCAAAGGGCCCAGTTCCGCTGATTCGACCCCACGCCGATGCGCGTCGGGCGCCCAGCCGCGACGCAGCACTGCACAGAAGGTGAGCACCCCGATCGTTAGAGGGGAATCCCCCTCGGATTGGCCGCTGCCGAATCCCTGGGCCGCTGCTGCCCAGCGCTTTCGCAGGCAGCTGGGGAGAGTCGGCCCGGTTGTGCGGTTCGTTTCCCAGATCAGATACTTGAAACGCGTAATTGCATCCGGCACACAGGTTGCTATCCAACCTGCGTCGGCTGCACGTCATCTGCGCATTGGGCTCGCTCGATGGCAGTGCCCACGTGGGCGTCCCTCAGATGGGCAGTCCGTCACTGGAATAAGACGGAGGAAAAGTGATGAGGACAAATGCAAAGGTGCTTGCCCTTGCGGCGTGCATGCTGATGGTCGGGGCGCCACTCGCGTTCGCCGACGAAGTGAGCGACGAGCTCGCCGAGATGCGGGCGATCGTGGAGCAGTTGCAGAGCCAGGTCGATGCGCAGTCCGAACAGATCTCACATCAGGGCGAGGTGATCCAGCAGGCGCGGATCCAGCAGTCGGCCGAGTCCGATTCGCGCTTTGGCGCTTCGGGCATCGCGGCCTTCATCCAGCGTCTGCAGGTCGATGGACACCTGGCGGGCAGCTACTGGTGGAACTTCAACGATCCGGGCAAGAGTCAGCTTCTCGGCGGGAACCAGGGCGCCGCAGGGCTGCTCTATCCCTTCCACCAGAACTACAACAACTTCCAGGTCGATCAGGTCTGGTTCGGCCTCGAGCATCCGGTCGACGAGGAGAACCGCGCCGGCTTCCGCTTCGACATGTTGTTCGGCAACACGGCCTGCTCGATGGTCGACGCCAACGGACGCAAGCAGGGGTTCGACAACGGCCCCAGCGAGTTTGGCGACAACGATGCCGCCTTCAAGCGCTGCCGCACCGGCATCAATTCGGGCGACGGCGTCGAGGGTGATGGCGACGACGGCACCTGGGGCGACAACACCAGCGAGTACTACGTCCACCAGGCGTACGTGCAGTACCTGGCGCCCATCACGCAGAACGGCATCCACTTCAAGGCTGGCAAGTTCGCGACGCTCGTCGGTGCCGAGGTCATGAACACCACGCAGAACTTCAACATCACGCGCGGTGCGCTGTACTCGATCCTGCAGCCGATCGACCACGTCGGCGTCCTCGCCAGCACCGACCTGGGTGACTCGGGCTGGTCGGCGACGGTCGGCATCCTGAACAGCAACTTCCTGGGCGATCCCGACTTCAACGAGACGAAGTCGGTCACCGGTCAGCTCGCCTACGCAGGTGAGACGATCGGCGGGGCGTCCACCGTCATCTGGGGCGGCGACAAGGAGTGGGAGAACGGTGAGGCTTCCGGAATCTGGGACGTGGTGATGACCTGGGATCCCAGCGACAACCTGTCGACGTGGGTCAACTTCGACTACGCCTGGCAGACGATCATGCAGAACAGCCACGCCTGGGGCCTGGCGGCGGCCGGCCGCTACGCGGTGACCGAGCGCATGGGCATCTCGATGCGCGGCGAGTTCGTGAAGGACCACGCCTCGTTCATCGGCTTCGGGCACCAGGGCGCGGGCTTCGCCCCGGCCCAGCCGAAGACCTCTCGGCTGTACACCCTCACGGGAACCGTCGACTACGCGCTCACGAACAACCTGATGATGCGAGCCGAGGTCCGCTACGACAACATCACCAAGAGGAACGCGAACAACAACGAGTTCTTCGATCACGGCAACGACTTCGTTTCGGACCAGGTCACTTCGGGTGTGGAGATCGTCTACGAGTTCTAGATCCAGGACGTGACTGATTCGGTCCGGACAGCCGACGGACCGAAAGCAGACCAAAGGGGGCGCGGCGCGATCTCGATTGCGCCGCGCCCCTCGTCGTCTGGTGCGGAGATCCGGTCCGGAGGCCCCGCCGCGGGCGCGGAACGCCGGTCTACGGGCGGGGTTCGTCGCCGGAGAAGGCGCGGGAGGCGAAGCCGTTGCCCCGGCTAGAGACGGTCCAGGTGGGCTCGAGGCCCAGCTTCTCGATCTTCGTGTAGAGCGTGCGCCGCCCGATGCCGAGGCTGCGGGCCGCGGCAGAGCGGTTTCCGCGCGACTCGCGCAGGGCCACGCTGATCCGCCAGGCTTCCGCCAGGGCGATCCACTCGCGCAGGGGCAGGGCCCCGCGGCCGCTGCGCGCGCGGAGCTCCAGCGCCTGGAGGCCGAGATCGCCGAAGCCGTCGGGGTTCCGTCGGGTGGTGGGGTCGTGGTCGTTCATCATCCCGGCGAGAAATGCAAGAGCCGTTCCGCCATCGGAAGATCCGGGGCGCGCTCCAGGGCGGCGCACGGGGCGCCGCGACGCCTCGAGTGCCCGCCGCGCGGGCAAGGCTGCTCAGCGATTGCGCAGTCTCCGGCTTCGCGGGGCGTCCGAAGGCGCGTTACTCTGCAGCCGCGTCCGCCGCTCGGCCCCCGCGGGTCCGACGGGCGGCGCCGACGGGCGCCCCTCTCGGGTGGCCCGAGACGCCAGGAAGGTCAGGAAATCCGCTTGGAACCCCCGTGCTGGAAGGTCTGAAACACCTGCTCGAGCTCCAGCGCCTGGACGAAGAGATCGCCTCGCGTGAAGACGCGCTGGCCCTCCTCCCGGAGCAGCGCAGACGCCTGGTGGAGTCCCGCGACGCCTGCACCGCGAAGCTGGCCGAGGCGCGGGAATTGCTTCAGGCGGAGGAGATGCGGCAGCGCCAGTCCGAGGCCGCGCACCGGGACCAGGAGGCGCTGCTGGCGAAGCTCGAGGGCCAGCAGTTCCAGGTAAAGGACAACGCCGCCTACACGGCCTTGCTGAGCGAGATGGATCGCGCCAAGGAGGCGATCTCCGAGTGCGAGACCCGGATCCTCGAGGGCATGGAGGCGGTCGAGGCCGCTCGCGCGGCCCTGGCCGGGGCCGAGGGCGACGACCGCAACACGAAGAGCCGCGTGGAGCGCGATGGGCAGGCCATCGCGACCCGGGAGGAGAAGCTCACCGCGGAGGTGGCCGCCTTCACCGGGCAGCGGGAGCAGGTGGGACCGAAGCTGGACGCCCAGATCCTCGCCGCCTACGAGCGCGTCGCGTCGCGTCGGCGTCCGGCGCTGGTGCTTGTCTCGGACGAGACGTGCGAGGGTTGCCGAGTCGGCATCCCCGCCCAGAACTACATCGAGATCCTGAAGGGCGAGCGGCTCATCACCTGCGGGAGCTGCCAGCGCATCCTGCTCCACCCGGACATGGTGTCCTGAGCCCGGCGCCGCGCCGGCTCGGAAAACGCGAGCCGAAACGCCGGCTTGTGGCGGGCGTCGGAGAGATGGCCCGCCTGCCGAAAATTCGCGGATTCTCTTTTGAAAACAGCAGGTTGGGCGGGCGCTCCGACGGAGCATCCGCCGCCTTCGGGGAGTGCGGTTCTGCTATCATCCGGAGGAAATTCGGGCTGGGGCACCCCCCCTCCCTCCTCTCAGCACTGGATGATGAAGAATATCGATCGCTACTGGGACTGTCTGGATCAGGCGATGGAGGCCTCGCACAGCGGCCGCACCGAAGAGGCGCTCGCCTGGCTCGACGAGGCGTTGATCGCACACCCCGACGGCGCCGAGGCCCACAACGGCCGCGGCGAGATCCTCTGGGACGAGGGTCGCGTCGACGAGGCCCTCCACGAGTTCGAGCGCTCGCTGTGCGCCGACCCCAAGTTCACGACCGCCCACCTGAACCGCGTCGAGCTGTTGGTCGAGGACATGGGCGAGTTCGAGCAGGCCATGGCGCTCTGCGACGAGCTGCTGGCCGGCGACCCGGCCATGCCGCGCCTCGACCGCGCCAGCGAGGCCGAGGTCCACTACCTGAAGGCCAAGGCCGTCTTCTACCTGGACGACCTCGAGGGCGCGCTCTTCCTGGTTCGCCGGGCCCTCAAGACCGCCGGTGAGGTGCCGATCTACCGGGCCTTCGACGGTCAGATCCTGTTCGAGCTCGGGCGTTTCAGCGATGCCAAGCGCTCGCTCGACATCGTGGTCGCCACCGACCCGGAGTCCGCGCACGCTCGCTACCACATGGCGCTGGTGCTCGAACGACTCGGCTCCGAGGAAGCCGCGGCCGAATCCTTCGCCAAGGCCAACGCCCTCGAGCCCATCCAGTACCCGCTGCCCGTCGAGGTGGGCGAGGTGGAGTTTCGCGAGGCCGCCGCCGCGGCTTGGGACAACCTCCCGCGCTCGATTCGCGAGTACGTCGAGGACGTGCCGATCCTCGTGGAGGACTACCCCTCGGTGGAGATGCTCGCTGCCGAGAACGTCTCGCCGCAGATCCTGGGGCTCTACATCGGCGTTCCCGCGACCGAGGCGGAAGTGACCGGTCAGGCCCAGGACATCACGCGGGTGATCCTCTTCAAGAAGAATCTGGAGAAGGTTTGCCGCGACGAGGACGAGCTGATCGACCAGATCCAGATCACGGTGCGCCACGAGGTAGGCCACCACCTCGGTCTCAGCGAAGACGACCTCGTACGCCTCGGCCTGGCCTGAGCGGCGCGGCCGCGAGGCCCGTCACCTACAATCCGGCCATGTCCGGGATCCGGGGCGCCCTCCGCTCGGTCGTCGGGGACGATGGCTGTCTCAGCCGCCCCGAGGACCTGCTCGTCTACGAGTGCGACGGTCTGACGCTGCACTCCGGCAGGCCGCTGGCGGTCGTGCTGCCGCGGTCGACCGCCGAGGTGCAGCGGACGGTCGCGGCTTGTCTCGAGCACGGCGTACCGTTCGTGCCGCGCGGCGCCGGCACCGGGCTCTCCGGCGGAGCCCTCGCCGACGGCGCGGTCGTGATCGAGTGCTCGCGCATGAACCGTATCCTCGAGATCGACGAGGCGGACCGCTACGCGGTGGTCGAGCCGGGTGTCGTGAACGCCGATCTCTCGAAGGCCGCGGCGCCCGCCGGGCTGTTCTACGCGCCGGACCCGTCGAGCCAGCAGGTGTGCACGATCGGCGGCAACATCGCCGAGAATTCCGGCGGTCCCCACACCCTCAAGTACGGCACCACGACGAACCACGTCCTGGCGATCGAGATGGTGCTCCCCGACGGAAGTGTCACCGAGCTCGGCTCTCCGACGGGCTTTG
>JBHHVG010000120.1:0-8075 GCA_046754165.1 Myxococcota bacterium | reverse complement strand
AGCGAGCACGGTCCGCGCTCGATCGGCCTGGTGGGGATCGGTGGCCAGGCCAATCACATGGACGCCGCCTACGGTCTGTCCTGGCTGTCGGCGGTGGGGTCGGGGAATTGGTTCAACGCCTTTGCCCAGGAGAAGCACCAGCACTGTCTCATCGACCACTGGATGTTCGACGCGGCGCCGACGGTCTTCTTCCACCCGGACCAGGCGGCGGCCAAGACGCTGCTCGTGATGGGAACGAACCCGCGCATCAGCAACCGCGGCCACAACGCCAACGAGTACTTCAAGGCCTTCGCCGAGGATCCGGAGAGGCATCTGCTCGTCGTGGACCCGCGGGAGACCGAGACCTCTCGCGCAGCGGATCGCCATCTGCGCGTGCGCCCCGGCGGCGACGCCTGGTTCCTGTTGGCGGTGTCCGCCACGATCGCCGGCGACGGATCGCTCCTCGACGAGGAGTTCGTGTCGAAGCACACGCGGGACTTCGACGCGCTGCGCGGCGCCCTCGCGGAGGTCGATGTCGCGGTGATGTCGCAGCGCTGCGGTCTTTCGCCCGAGGAGATCCGCGCTGTCTCGGAGGAGCTCGCACACGCGGAGTCGGCCGCGATCATGTGGGACCTGGCCGTCGAGCAGACGCTGTTCTCGACTCTGATCTCCTACCTGATTCGCGTGGTGTCGGCGCTCACCGGCAACGCCGGCCAGCCCGGGGGCAACATCTTCGTGGAGACGTCGACGCCGCCGCACCTGAGCCCGAAGCGCTTCGACGAGCCGGAGCGCGCGCTGGCGTCGGGGATCCAGTCCATCTCGGCGCTCGGCGGCTTCGCCATGTACTCGCCGACGCTGGCGCCCGAGGAGGTGCTGATCGACCACCCGGAGCGTCTCCGGGCGCTGGTGGTCGAGGGCGCGAATCCGCTGCTGTCGTTCTCCGACACGGCGAAGTGGCGCGAGGCCTGCGACGCGCTCGACCTCCTCGTGGTGATCGAGCCCGCGATGACCGAGACCGCTCGCCTCGCGGACTACGTGCTGCCGACTCCGGTCGGCTACGAGAAGTGGGAGCAGTCGGGCTTCCCGAAGGGCTATCCGGAGGTGTATGTGCAGCTGCGGCCGCCGGTGATCCCGGGCCCGGAGGAGGCCCTGCCGGAGCCGGAGATCTACGCGCGTCTCAGCGAGGCCATGGGTCTCGTCGGCGAACCGCCCGCCGAGCTGCACGAGCTCGCCGCGCGGGCCCTCGAGCCCGAGGGAGCGATGGCGTACCTCGGAGCGCTCCAGGCGGCGGCCGGGGGCGACGAGGTGGCGGTGCTCTACTGGGGCTACCGCACGCTCGGACCACTGCTGCCGTCGCCCGCGCTGGTGTCGGTCTGGGCCTCGTGCCACCAGAACGCACTGTTGCGGCGCGAGGCGGTGCTGCGCACCCTCGGCGAGGCGTGGAAGGACGAGAGCCCCTTCGCCATCGCGGCCGAGCTGTTCCAGCGCATCCTCGATCATCCCGAAGGCGTGGAGATCGCCAAGGCCGACCTCGCCGACCCGCTCGGAGCCAACCTGAACTTCGCGGACAAGAAGATCCGGCTCGCGCCGGAGCCCATGCTCGAGGAGATCGCCCGCGCGGCCGCGGCAGACCTGCCATCGGACCCCGACTATCCGCTCGTGCTCGCCGCCGGCCTGCGCACGCGCTGGACGGCGAACACGATCCAGCGCGATCCGAGCTGGCGCAAGGGGCGCGGCCCGCACTGTGCGCTGCATCTGTCTCCCGCCGACGCCCTGCGCCTCGGCATCGCCTCCGGAGACCGGGTGAGCCTGGCTACCAACCGCGGCGCCGTGGAGCTGCCCGCCGTCCTCGACCGCGCCTGTCTCGAAGGGCATGTCTGGGTGCCCAACGGCTTCGGCATGCGGCACGCAGGGCCAGACGGAACGATGCGGGAAGACGGCGTGAACCTGAACGAGCTCGTCGACGGCCGGAACCGCGACCCGATCAGCGGCTGCCCGGAGACGAAGTACACCCTCTGCCGCGTCGAGCCGGTGGCGTAGGCGGCGTCGACCGCGCTCAGACCGACGCGGTGGACCGGCGGGTGCTCGTGAGGAACGCGGCCACGCCGAGCGCGTAGATCACGACCGACAACGCCCATACCTTCGTGAAGCCGAAGGACATGGCGAGCGCGATCGTCACCACCCCGCCGGTGACGGACGCGCAGCCGTTGATCGCCCACGCCCATGGGACCAGGTCGTCGTGAATCGCCGCGGCGCGGCGGATACCGAGCGGAAAGAACATTCCAAGCACCAATCCGAGCGGCATCAGCACGAGAACCGTCACCAGCACGCGCACCGCGATGGGCGCACCGAGCAGGCCATCCTGAATGATCGGCAGACCTCGGGCGTAGAACAGCGCGAGCGCGCCGATTGCCACCACCGCGAGCGGCAGGACGACGCGTTCGCGGCCCACCCAGCGCGCGGAGAAGAAGCTTCCGCAGCCCAGGAAGAGGAGCAGCGAGAAGAGCGTCACCGTCAGCGAGTAGGTCGGGTAGCCCAGGAAGAGCACGAACTTCTGGATCAGGCTGATCTCGAAGAGCATGAAGCCCAGCCCCAGCGACACGAAGTAGCCGAGGACTCCGAGCGATCCCGGCCGCAGAACGCCGCGGCGGTTGAACGCCGCGAGCGGCCCGAGGATGAAGATCGCGCCGAGGACGGTCAACGCGATGACCAGCATGCCCAGGATGATCTGACCGAGGGCGGTGGAATGGGACGGAGTGACGCCGTCGGGCCCGAAGAGCTCGGTCCAGCGAAAGAAGGTGAAGAAGAAGGGACGATCGTCGGTGGTTGCGTGCACCAGGTGCGGCAGCTTCGCCTCCAGCTGCTCCCGCTCATTCGACGTCGCCCTGACGAGCGCTTCGATGACCGGGTTTCCGCCTCGCTCTCCGGGCAGGTGGAGCACGCGGAAGTCGTACTCCGCGGCGTAGTCCGCGAGCTTCGCTGTCTCGGCGCGGGTGAATGGCTCGAGGCGGATCAACGTCGACACGAGCAGCGTTGCGCTGTCGAGGACGGCGATGTGCTTGGCGGGATCGGCGATGCCGCGTTCCTCGAGAGCGCGATGTGCGATCGACAGGATGCGACCGGCAGCGCGAGGCGCGTCCGGACTCAGGTTTCCCGTGGCGATCGAGAGAATGCCTCCCGGGCTGAGGTGGTCCAGGTACTCGTGGAAGGACTCGACCGTGTAGAGGTAGTTCTCCGCGAGCACGTAGGAGCCGCTGTACTCAGCCGCCAGGGTATCGACGCCCGTGATCTGGATGACGTCGAACTTGCGGTCCGTGGTTCTCGCGTAGTGCCGCCCCTCTCCGGCCACGAGCTCGATCTCGGGAGAGCTGAAGAACTCATGCGTGGCGTCGAGGTCGTCGTGCAGCCACTTCAGCGCCACCGGGTCGAGCTCGAGACCTGTTACGTGCGAAGCGCCGTACTGGCGCGCAACGACGATGTCGCGCCCTCCGCCGACGCCGATGATCAGCACGCTCGGGTCGGGATTGGAGATGAGATATGGCGTGCGGACGATGTAGTAGTCGAGCCCCTTCTGGTAGGGGAGGCCCTCCATGTCGTAGATGGGGGCGCCCGCGCTGGCGTCGTGGGCGATCCAGTAGCGAGGCCGTTCGCAGCCGGTCTTCGGTGCCGAGACGCTGGCGCCGGGTCCACCACAACGGGTGTCGGCCTTCACGTCTTCGATGAGATCCGTTCGGAAGAGCGCGGTCCAGACCTCCTCGCGCGGCTCCATGAGGAGCGTCTTCATCATCACGGCCAGGTGCTTCGAGCGGGCGGCGGTGAAGGGGAGCTTGTCTGCATGGAAGGAGCCGAGCGCCAGGGCGCCGGCGAGCGTCGCCGCCACGACGCGCGCCGCGCCTCCGCAGGAGAAGACCAGCGCCGCCAGGGCGAACACGGCGCCCGCGACGAAGACGGAGCCGGGTGGCGTGACGTAGTTCATGATCGCGACGGCGCTCCCGCAACCGAGGCCAGCGCCGACCAGGTCCCAGAAGTACAGGCGGTCGACGCGGTCCGACGCGCCGCGCAGCCCGAGGCTGATCACCAGACCCGAGAAGAAGAATGGGATGGCGGTTCCGATCAGGTACGCGACGGCGACCCCCATCTGCGCCGGTTCTTCGAGCACCGACATCGGGTGGAGCGGAACCTGTTGGATCAGGAGCAGCGCGCCGATCGCGGAGACGCTGGAGGCGATGGACAGACGCGTCAGGGTCGTGCGGAGATCGGCGGCTCCGATCGAGGGGACCACCGCGAGCAGCGTACCGGACGCGCCGAACCCGAGGAGTGCGGTGGAGATCACCACGTACCCGAAGTGATGCCACACCGTGAAGGACAACACGCGGATGATCGAGACTTCGATCAACAGCGTGGCGAACGCAATCAGGAAGATCCCGGCGAACAGCACCGAATCCGGGCACGTTCGCGGGATGGCGGGACTCGCGTTCACGGATGGATCTCCCTGATCGAAGGCCGATTTCACGGGCCAGATTCAAAGGCCGGAATCGAGGGCTGGATTCGAGCGGCGATCCATCGGCCCGCCGCCGGACCGATGGCCAGGAGATCCTATCCCTTTCGACAGGTCGGCGACCAGCCAATTCCACCACATGCGGAGGGGAGCACGCCGACAACGCCCCGCCCTGGCCCACGCAAACGCCTGGAGTGCCGCGTCGCCGGCGATGTGGCGAGACGCGCAGAGGACCGGCAAGTCTCCGAGCAACCCGCCATGGCTTCGCGGGTTCCGCCGAGGTTGCAACGCGCGCGGTCGTTCCACGTTGGGACGCGTTCGATTCCCGCTTGACCACGACTTCCGCGATTCATCCACCGGCATCGGAAGCGAACAACCGATTCAGTTCGTTTCGAAGCGTCGAAGGGCGCCGTGCACGCGCGATTCCGGCGCGCACGACGTCTGCTTCTGATTGAATCCAGTAGGTGTTCCCGCTATGGTGGCGGCCCTCCGAAGACAGGGAAACCCCTTGCGCGACAAGACGTTCCGGCTGGAGATCTTCCTGATCGCGCTCGCCGCGATCCTGCTCGAAATCAGCTACACGCGCATCTTCTCGTTCAAGCTCTACTACTACTTTACGTACCTGATCCTCGGCATCGCGTTGCTCGGACTCGGTGCCGGCGGGGTCTTCGTCGCCCTGTTCCCGCGTCTTCGCAGCGTCGCTCCGGAGCGTGTGATTCCCGGGTGCGCCCTGGTCGCAGCGACGCTGATCCCCTTCGCCTACCTCCAGGTCGCCCTCACGCAGATCAACGCAATCGACCTCTCTGACAGCGTCTTCGAGGTGTTCAAGCTCGCGCTCACGTGCCTCGCGGTCTTCACGCCGTTCCTGATGGTCGGAATCTCGTTGGCGACGATCTTCGGTTCGCGCCCTTCCGACATCAACCGGCTCTATTTCTCCGACCTCATCGGCGCCGGAGTCGGCTGCGCGATCGTCGTACCCCTCTTCGTCACGATCACGCCGGTCGGAAGCATTCTCGTCGCGGCCCTCATGCTCGCCGCCGCCGCGGGGTTGGCGACCCTCGGTCGCTGGCGCGCCGGGTCGCTCGCGAGCGGCGTCGTGGCGGTCGCCCTTCTCGGGTGCCTGATGATCAGCGGATCGATGCCGGATCCCGTCGCGGCGCGATCGAAGACGATGAGCCCTCAGAAGCGGGGCGACAAGAAGATCATCTTCTCGCGCTGGAGTTCGGTCTTTCGCGTCGACGTGATGGAGCAGGCCGGTGGCTCCTATCACCTGATCCACGATGGCATGGTGGGATCGGCTGTCTATCGCTTCGACGGTGACCTGTCGAAGATGAGCCGCATGTCGGCAGACATCCGCTCGAAGCCATTCAGCGTCCTCAAGAAGAACCCGAAGGTGCTCATCATCGGCTCCGCCGGCGGCCACGAGATCCTGGCGTCGCTGTACTTCGGCGCCGGGTCGATCACCGGCGTCGAGCTGAACCCCGTCACCGTGTCGCTCCTGACCGATCACCTGAGGGACTTCACCGGAAACATCGCGTACCACGAGAAGGTCGATCTCGTGAACGCCGAGGGCCGCTCTTTCCTCGAGCGCGATCCCGAGAAGTACGATCTGATCTGGTTCGTCGCACCGGACAGCTACGCCGCCATGAACGCCGCGAGCTCCGGGGCCTACGTCCTGTCCGAGAGCTACCTCTACACCGTCGAGATGCTCGAGGTGGCGTTCGACCACCTGACCGAGAACGGCGTGATCTGCGCCCAGTTCGGCGAGCTGAACTTCGCGAGCCGTCCCAATCACACCACCCGGTACCTCGCGACCGCGCGCGAAGCCCTGGCCCGCCGGGGTATCACGGACTTCGCCAGCCGTGTGGTGTTGAGCACTGGCCCCGGCATGTTTCCGAGCTCGACGATCATCGTGAAGAACGAGCCCTTTACGCCGGATGAGTTCGACCGCTATCGCGCGAACGCGAAGAATGTCCCGAGGACGAAGATCTGGAATCCCGGCGCCTCGGCCCGCACCGCCGCCCATCCCGTCGAGAAGATGATCACGTGGTCGGACCGGGATCTGGAGCGCTTCTACGCGGAGTATCCGTGGCAGGTCATGCCGGTCACCGACGACTCGCCCTTCTTCTGGCACTTCAGCCGCTTCCGCGACGTGTGGCAGCAGCCGTGGCGCGCGTCGAGGGAAACCGCGGACTTCGCCCACGTCACCGGCGAGCGGACATTGCTGATCCTGTTGGGTCTGGCCACCGCCCTGGCCGCCGTGTTCCTGCTGCTGCCGCTGCTGGCCGCCCGCGGTGTGTGGAGCCGGGTGCCCTACAAGGCCAACGCCTTCCTGTACTTCGCGGGTCTCGGCCTCGGATTCATGTTCTTCGAGGTCGCCCTCATCCAGAAGCTGACCCTCTTTCTCGGATACCCGACCTACTCTCTGACAGTAACACTGTTCAGTGTCCTGGTGTTCTCTGGAATCGGAAGTCTGTTGAGCGAGCGCTACTCACAGCGCCGCAACCGCGCTCTCGCGATCCTGTTTTCCGTCCTCGTCGCCCTCACGCTGCTCTACCAGTTCGCGCTGCAGCCCCTGCTATCGGGATTTTCCGTGGCGGGCCTCCCCGTGCGCGCGCTCGTGGTCGTGTTCCTGCTAGCGCCCCTCGGTCTGTGCCTCGGTGCCTTCATGCCGATCGGCCTCGGAACGCTCGCGAAGCTGACTGAGCACCGCCGGGAGTACATCGCCTGGGGCTGGGCGGTGAACGGCTTCTTCTCCGTGGTGTCCTCGGTGCTGGCCACCATCCTCGCGATGGCCTTTGGCTTCCACCTCGTGCTCTCCCTGGCCCTCGCGGTGTACGCGATCGGTATTGCCGCCATGAGCCGAGTCCACGAGCCTGTCTCGGGCTCCTAGGCCTGGCCGCGGCGCCGGAGCACGATGGTCGCCATCGTTCCGATCGTCTCCATCCAGGGAGCGAGTCGCCGCTCGAGCCACGTCCACAGCGCGAAGCTCCGGCCGGGCATCAGGCTGCGCAGGGAGACGCCGCCCGAGACGAGGTAGCGAAACGGCAGGTCCAGTCGGATCGAGACGATCTCCCAGTCCGGGAGACGCTCTTCGAAGCGCCCGCGGTCCCGTTCGAACAGGATCCAGGGCAGCGCTCCGTTGGCTCCGGAGAGCGGGCCACTCTCGGGAATCCGCCATGATGCCGCAGCGGGTTCGAAGGGCTCGTGGTGGAGACGGCCCCAGACGAAGCGCGCCCAGGGGGTCACCCACGGCTCGACCATCGCGACGCTTCCGCCTGGACGTACGCAGCGCGACGCCTCGCGCAGAAAGGCTTCGGGGTCCGGAATGTGGTGCAGCACTTCGGTCATCACGATCGCTCGCAGGCTCGCGTCCCGGAACGGCAGCGCGCGGCCGTCGAGCACCACGGAGAGTCCGGGAACCGGGAAGACGTCCGAACGGATCGCGTTTGGAAGAAACTCGCCCAGGAAGCCGCCCCCCGAACCCAGCTCGAGAACACGCCCGTCGCCATCCGGCACCGCGGCGCGAAGTTCTTCGTACCACTCGCTGTAGAGCCGGCGCAGGAAGGGCTTCGCGTGCAGGATGGTGCGCCGCAGC
>JBHHVG010000119.1:0-8087 GCA_046754165.1 Myxococcota bacterium | reverse complement strand
GACCAGGAAGGTCGTCCCCAGCGAGATGGCCATGGGAACCAGGAAGTCGCCCGCGCCCTGGAGCGAGCGCAGGAAGGGGAAGTAGAGGGCCCAGAGCGCCAGGTTGCAGGCGAGGTAGCCGAGGTACTCCGTGCCGATGCGGATTACCTCGGGGTCGCCGCTGAACGCGGAGATGATCTCGCCGCGGAACAGACCGAGGCCGATCGCGAGGGTCGCCATCAGGACACCGTGGACTGCGAGTCCGGTGCGTACGGTCTGCCACGCGCGCGGCACGTTGCCCGAGCCCAATGACTGTCCGACAAGCGTCGCGCAGGCCGAGGCCAACGGGAAGCAGACCATCGGGGCCAGCATGCCGAGGCGAAGCCCGATGGCGTAGGCCGCTTGGACGGACTCGCCGAAGCTCCCGGCCATGCGCAGGAAGGCGAAGGTCATGGCGACCCCCCCCAGCATCTGGATCGCCGGTGGCCACGACAGCCGGGCGATCTGCTCGAGCACCGCCCAGTCCGGCAGCACGTGTCGGCCGCGCAGGTGTATGCGCGACCGGCCCTTGAACAGCACCGAGAGCCCCAGCGCCATGGCCGTGATCTGCCCGGTGGCGACGCCGAGAGCGACGCCGCGCACACCGAGGGCCGGGGAGCCGAGACGGCCGAAGATCAGCACCCATTCGGCGGACAGCGCAACTGCCGTCTGGACGAGGGTGACGAAAAGCGGCGTCGTCGTGTCGCCGGCGCCGCCGAGGATCGAGTTGAAGAACAGTGTGCCGACCACTCCGAAGTTCAGCAGGAAGATCAGGCGGACGTACGGAACGCCGTACTCGTAGAAGCTCGGGTCGGGGCCGGGCAGGGAGAAAAGGAGCTCCGGAAACAGCCCGCCCGCGAGCATCATCGTCGCCGAGATCGCGAAGGCGAGGGCGATCGCCTGGCCTGCGATGTGCTCGGCTCGCTCGATGTTCCCCGCGCCGACGGCCCCGGCGATGAGGGCCTGTATGCCGAAGCTCCCGCCCATGAGCAGCATGAAGAAGGTCTGTCGCAGGGTCTGGTTGACGATGACGACCGAGGCCATCGGGGCGTCGCCGAGGCGGCTGATGAACGCGAGGTCTGTGAGCTGGAACACGACGCCGCTCAGGCTGGTCGCGAAGCCGGGAAGCGCCAGCACCAACAGCGAGACCGGCAAGCTGCCACGGGTGTGATCGCGATCCCTCCAGCCAACCCCCCCACCCCGCTTCGACGCAGGCGAGCCGCCTTCGGTCACGACTTCTCCAGGCCCGGACAGCCGACGCGAGCCTTCTCGAGCCTTCGCCCGAGCGCGCGCGCGCCGAGCGCCTCGATGGGAACGGTGATGTCGGGTCGTTCGGGCACCGTCCGCCCATGATAGGCGCGCGAGCACTGCGCTGCCGCGCGTTGTGTCGGATGGTACGATGCAATCGCTTTGCGCAACGGATTCTTCAAAGGCCACGGCCTCGGCAACGACTACATCGTCCTCGACCCCGCCGAGCTCGACTTCGAGCTCACGCCGGTGGCCGTCCGCGCGCTCTGCGACAGGAATCGCGGTATCGGCGGTGACGGCGTGCTCGCACCGGTCCCCAGCGAGCAGGCGGACATCGGCCTACGCATCTTCAACCCGGACGGCAGCGAGGCGGAGAAGTCCGGCAACGGCATCCGCATCTTCGCGAGCTACCTCTGCGCGACTCGCCGCACGAGGCGCCGCGAATTCCGCGTCGAGACCCGTGGAGGAATCGTCGGCGTCGAGGTCCAGCGCAACGACCAGGGCGCCGTCTCGCGCGCGACCGTCGTCATGGGCCACGCGAGCTTTCGTCCGCAGCGGCTTCCCTGCACGCTCGATGTTCCCGAGCTGATCGGACAGCCTCTGCGGGTAGCCGGCCGAAGCGTGCACTTCACCGGAGTCAGCATCGGCAATCCCCACTGTGTCGTCTTCAAGGCGGCAAGCGGAGAGTGGACCCGCGACGACCTGCTGGCCCTCGGCCCCGCCATCGAGCACCACGAGCTCTTCCCGGAGCGGACGAACGTGCAGCTCGCGGTGCCGACCGGTCCCCGCTCTGTATCGATCCTGGTCTGGGAGCGCGGTGTCGGCGAGACCCGGGCTTCCGGGACATCCGCGTGCGCCGTTGCCGCCGCTGCGGTCCGTCACGAGCTGGTGCGCAGCCCCGTGTCCGTGCGCGCACCGGGCGGCGTGCTCAGCGTGACCGTCGACGAGCACTTCGACCTGACCCTCGAGGGCGATGTCAGCGAGGTCGCGCGAGGGCGCCTCAGCGCGGAGTTCGTGCGCGCCCTGCTCTGAGCCTCGGTCGGCGCCGTCAGCGCCAGGCGAAGACCGGCTGCTCGAATTCAGAGACCCTCGTGTCGCGCCCCCAGACGGCGACCTCTCGCAGCTGGAAGAGGATCGCCGCTGTCGGCGCGTGGATGCTCACACCGAGCAGCGGAATCGAGATCACGGGACGTTCGCTCTCCGGAATCCGGTACAGCCTTGGAACGTCGGGGCGGTCGAGCTCGACGAGCGGAACGCGGTAGACTGCCGCGACCTCCTCCGGGTTGGGTTCGAGGTGGCAGCCGCGGTCGGCCCACACGACGACGGGAGTGATGACGTAGCCCGAGCGCGTGGGATAGTCGTCGAGGTGCCCCAGGACCGCGTCCGCGCGGAGCTCGAGGCCGACCTCTTCGGAAAGCTCGCGCAGCGCTGCGTCCGCGGCGCTCTCTCCTGGGTCGAGGCGTCCGCCAGGAAGCGCCCACTGGCCGCTGTGGGACCGCAGTCGCGGGGTTCTTCGCGTGAGCACGAAGCACGCGGCCCCGCCGTCGTCGGCGACCAGGGCCAACGCGACCGCCGCCGGGCGCAGCCCCTCTTCGTGGTGCGCGTGGACCACGTGGCCGGCCAGATTGGCTCGCACGCGATCGCGCAGGACACCGTCGTGGCGGTCCGGCCGGTTCGACATGAACGCGGAACATACCCGAATAGACCGACCCGATGCCCCGTCTCGATTCACTTCTCGATCGGCCGCCCCTCGTCGCGCCATTTCGCGAAGCCGCCGCACAGCGAGAGGATGCGGGTGAAGCCCATCTCGACCAGTGCGCGGGCCGCCAGTGCGCTGCGATTGCCGCCGCCGCAGTACAGGATCATCGGCCGGTCGCGGTCCGTGAACCACGGATCCCGCTTCGGGTGTGTGAGGTCGGCACGCACTTCGAGGAAGCCCCGCGGCGAATGGCGGGCGCCAGGAACGCGCCCGGCGGAGAATTCGTCGGCTTCGCGTACGTCGAGGAAGGCCCAGCCTTCGCGGTCCGGCTGCTCGAGAATTCGCGCCGCCTCCTCGACCGAGATCTCCTCGACGTTCTGGAGGGCTTCGTTCACGAGGTCGTCGAGGGTCTTCGCCACGCGGCTCGTTTCCTCAGGCCGATTGGTAGAGCGCGGTCACGGCGACCAGTCCGAACAGGATTCCACAGAGCTGGATCGGCCGGTCGCGCAGCAGGACCTCCTCGGGCTTGTCGCCCATGGAGGTCGTTTCCGCGAGCTGGTGATAACGGAAGACGCCGAAGACCACGATGGGGAAGGTGCCCATCAGCAGCCGCAGGTCGGTGCTGGTCTGGCGCTGGAAGTCGAGCACGTAGAGGCCGTAGCTGATGAGGGTGGCGGCCATGGTCGTCGCTATGAAGGAATTGAGCGAGCTCTCGGTGTACTGCGCGAGCACCGGGCGTGCGTTGCTGGCGTCGCCCTGGAGCGAGACCAGCTCGGCCTTGCGCTTCGTGACGGCCAGGAAGAGGGCGAGAAACGCCGTGCACAGGATGAACCAGTCCGAGATGGGCACCTGGATCGACAGCGCTCCGGCGATGGCGCGGATCACGAAACCGAAGGCGATGAGCAGCACGTCGAGGATGACGATGTTCTTTCCCATCAGGGAATAGAAGTGGGTCATCACCATGTAGATAACGACAGCGCCGCCGAACTCGGTGCCGATCCGAAACGCGATGCCGAGGGAGGCCACGGTGAGTGCGGTGGTCAGCACCGCGGCGCGGGTCGAGGAGACCGCCCCGGAGGCGATCGGTCGGCTGCGCTTCTCCGGATGGTTGCGATCGCGTTCTGCGTCGAGCAGGTCGTTGACGACGTAGACCGAGGAAGAAGCGAGGCAGAAGGCGACGAATCCGAGCGCGGCCAGGATTGCGGCGCCCGTGTCGAAGAGCTCGCGGGCGAACACCAGCGCCGCGAAGAGCAGCAGGTTCTTTGTCCACTGGCGGGGGCGCAGCAGGCGCAGCATCGGGCGATTCTACTCGATACGTGCGACGCGCCCACCCGAGGGATTATGCTTTCGACCCGGCGCCCGCTGGCAGAACCGCATGCAGCGCGCCACGACGGGAGGAACATGGAGCACCCCACGGCCATTCATCCAGAAGAGCACGCGGTATTCGACTCCACGAAGATGGGCAAGGCGACGCTGTTCCGATCCGACCGCATCATGGTCGGACTCAACGCCTTCGAACCGGGGCAGGACCACGCGCTGCATGCCCACTCGGACATGGACAAGGTCTACCAGGTGCTGACCGGGCGCGGCGTCTTCCTGCTGGAAGGGAAGGAAATCGAGATGGAGCCCGGCGTCCTGCTTGTGGCGCCGGAGGGCGTTCCACACGGCATCCGGAACACCGGCGACGAGCGGCTCGTCGTCCTCGCGATACTGGCACCCGCGCCCGGCTGACATAGGGACTGCGCGCGGCGTAGAAGCGGTAGGGCAGGTCGGCGCCCTTGGAGAGACCGATTCGGCGACTCGTCGCGATCGCCAGGGGCTCCGCGTTGGCCGGGGCCCGCCGCAGCTGGATCTCGCCGCGCAGCAAGCTCACGCCGTAATCTTCGAGCCGCAGGTCGAAGGCCTGGCCCAGCTTGCCGGGGCCGTTGGCGATCTCGCGCTCCGGGGCCGAAGCGGAGAGCCCGCGCAGCGCCCGCATGCGCTCGGTGTCGCCCAACGGCTCGGCGGCGCGCAGCAGCACCGCCGCGCCACGCCCGGTCGCTTCGCACACCACGTTGGCGCAGATGTGGATGCCGTAGCTGCGGTAGACGTAGAGGTGTCCGGCCGGGCCGAACATCGCCCGGTTGCGCGGCGTCCGGCCCCGGTGGGTATGGGAGCCCGGGTCGCTTCCGTCCCCGAGATAGGCCTCGACCTCGACGATGCGTCCGGCCAGCCGGCTGCCGTCTGCGATGCGACGCACGAGGATGGCGCCGACCAGCTCCGGCGCCACCTCGAGACAGGGGCGCTCGAAGAAGGCGCGGGAGAAGGCAGGTCCGGCTCTCACCCCGGCGAGTCTATCGCCCTTTCGTCGCGAGGTGGCGGTCACGCAACGGTCCGGTCCGGGGGATGGGGGTATAGTAGGAGCCCCGCCAGAAGAGTGTGCTGGCTCGAGGGGTCGGCGCCCACCGACAGGAGCGCAGAGACTGCGATGGACCGTGACGTGTCGACGGCGCGTCTCGCCCGTCTCTGCGGGCTCCCGCTGCTCGCGGCTCTGGCTTGTGCGTCGCCCGCACCGCCCATGACGGCGGCGGCCGAGCCCGCGGATATCGCGGAAGCAGGGCTCGAGGCCGCAGCCCACGCCCGCCTCATGCGCCTCACCGGCGACGCCCCTCGCGGCGCAACGCCCTCCGGCACAGCCAGCCTGCGCCTCGCGGAGGAGCACCCGTATGATCCGTGGGCGCTGCTCGTCGCGGGGCGGGAGATGGTGCGCTCCGGGGCGGATGCCGCCGCCGCCGACTCGCTCCGACGCGCCGTGTGGCTCGGCGACCGCGATCCGGCGAGCGCAGCGGAGGCCGCGGCGCTCCTGGCCCGGATTTCCGACAGCTGGCAAGGCCACCTGCTGGTTCCGGTCCACCTCTACGCCGACGAGTCCATCCGCGCCGTGGAGGGCTGGGAGTTCCGCCTGCGCACGTTGTTGCTCCGGGCCTCCAACGGCCTGGCACCGCTGCTTCGGATTCGCTTCACGCCGGCCTCGATCCGATCATTCGACAGCCGCGGCGCGTCGGCGGATCTCGCTTCCATCCACGAGAGGTTCACGCGGGCGACGGAGTCGCCTCCGTCCGAGGGAATCCTGGCGGCCTTTACGCGGCGGCTTCCGCGGGCGCGAAAGGCACCACCGCAGCGCGGCCTCGCCGAGTTCCTGGGCCGCCGGCTCACGGTGCGCCTGGCTCCTGGAGCGAGTACGACTCGCGTCCTCATCCACGAGATCCTCCACCTGTACGGCGCCATGCACGTCGCAGACCGCCGCGATTCCCTGATGAACCCGGCGGGCGATTCGCTGTACCTCGACTCCGCCAGCCACCGCACGGCGTTCGCGATGCGCGCGCGTTCGTTCGCCGGCCAGGGAATCGAGGCGGACGTGCTGCCGAACGTCGATCTTCCCGAGGTCCTCGACGCCTATCGGGCGGTCCTCGCCGCGCATCCGACGCTCCGGCGGATGGATGCTGCGGAGACCCGTGAGGGAGTGCTGTCGGATCCGCATCTCGCCGACGTCGCCCGCGTGGTGGCGGTGTTGATGCTGAGCGACGGTCGTCGCGGGGAGGCGCTCGAGCTATTCGATGCGGCCGCACGGCTCTATCCGGCGGGATCCGCCAGGGCGCGTGAGACCGCCGGCCACGCCCGGTCGCTGCGTCGGGCGATGCGTGACGGGCGCGGGTCGTGAGTTCCGTCGGCGACAGCCCTCGGCTCGGGCCGCTATGATCGGCATCCGAGTCGATCCCGACGACAGGGAGCACCGCCGATGGATCTCAGCTACGGAGCCGAATACGAGGCGTTCCGCGCAGAGGTGCGGGAGTTTCTAGAGCAGAATTGGCCGCCGAAGGGCGAGGAGGCACGGCTTCCGAAGGCGGAAGGCGCCGCTCGCTTCCGCGACCGCGCGACGGCGAAGGGCTACCTGCGACGCTCGATCCCCGTGGGCTACGGGGGCTCCGAGCAGGAACCGGACGAGATCAAGGCGAACATCATCCGCGAGGAGTTCAGGCGGGCGCACGCGACCATGGACGTCCGCGGAATCGGGACGATGATGCTGGTGCCCACGTTGCTCGAAAAGGGCAGCGAGTGGCAGAAGGAGAAGTTCGTCGAGAGCACCGTCAAGGGCGAGACGATCTGGTGCCAGGGTTACAGCGAGCCCGGCTCCGGCAGCGACCTGGCATCTCTTGCGACCCGCGCCGAGCTCGTCGACGACGAGTGGATCATCAATGGCCAGAAGATCTGGACGACCAACGCCCATGAGGCCGATTGGATGTTCTGCCTGTGCCGCACGGAGCCCGAAGCGCAGAAACACGCCGGCATCTCGTACCTGCTCATCCCGATGGACCAGCCCGGCGTGGAAGTGCGGCCGCTGCGCCAGATGACCGGCGGCGCGGACTTCAACGAGGTGTTCCTCACCGACGCTCGCACGCCTGCGGACCACATCGTCGGCAAGAGAGGCGAGGGCTGGCTGGTGTCGCGGGCGACGCTGAAGCACGAGCGCAACTCCATCGGCTCGTCAGCCCAATCGGTGATGGTGTTCAATGGCCTCGTTCAGCTCGCGAAGACCAGCCAGAGGAACGGCCGATCGAGCAGCGAGGATCCGCTGATTCGCCAACGCCTCGCGCGCATCGAGGGCTATGTAAGGGCGCACGAGTACTCGGGCTATCGACAGCTCAGCAAGAACGCCAAGGGAGAGGATCCCGGCATCATCGGGATGATGAACAAGCTGATGTCGACGAACATCGGCAGCGAGATCGCCAAGCTCGCCCTCGACCTGCTGGGCGACGACGGCCTGATCGACCCGATTCCCGGCGAGGGCATGAACATCCCGTTGGCGACCCAGGGTTGGGTGAATCAGTACATGTACTCGCTCGGGATCGCCGTCGCGGGCGGCACCGGAAACATCCAGCGCAACGTCATCGCCGAACGCGGGCTCGGTCTTCCTCGTGACTACTTCGCGGAGAGGAGCTCGGGAAAGTGAACTTCGACGTCTCGGAAGAGCAACAGCTGCTGCAGGACACGGTCCGGCAGTTCGTGGAAGGGGAGTGCCCCATCACCCGCCTGCGGGAGATCTTCGAGAGCGACGCCAGCTACGACCCAGCACTCTGGAAGG
>JBHHVG010000118.1:0-8108 GCA_046754165.1 Myxococcota bacterium | reverse complement strand
GTCCTGATGCTCGACCACCTGACGCGCGCCTGCTGGCTGGCGCGCTCCTTCGCCCGGGGAGGCTGGGCGCGGCAGCTCGATACCTCAGGCTGAGGCGTCGACCTCGAACGTGAGGGCATCACCTTCGACGGCGTCGACCACCACGCGCCCGCCCTTCTTCGACAGGGCGCCGAAGAGGACGTCGTCGGCCAGGCGGTCCTTCAGCTCGGTCTGGATGACGCGGCCCAGAGGACGCGCGCCGTAGTCCGGGTCGTAGCCCTTGACCGCGAGCCAGCTGCGGGCAGCCGGCGTGAGCTCGAGCTGGACCCTGCGCTCCCGCAGCTGCTCCCCCACTTCGGCGACGAACTTGTCGACCACGCGCTCCATCACCTCGGGGCCGAGCGGCGCGAAGACGACGACCTCGTCGAGGCGGTTGCGGAACTCGGGGTTGAACAGGCGCTCGATCTCCTTGCGGCCGTCCCCGGCGCGACCGCTGCCGAAGCCGATGCCGCGGGAGGTCATCGCACGGGCACCCGCGTTCGACGTCATGATGAGCGTCACGTGGCGGAAGTCTGCCTCTCGTCCCTGGTTGTCCGTCAGGGTCGCGTGGTCCATCACCTGGAGCAGGATGTCGAAGAGATCCGGGTGCGCCTTCTCGATCTCGTCGAGGAGCAGCACCGTGTAGGGCTGCTTGCGGATCCGTTCGATCAGCATGCCGCCCTGGTCGTAGCCGACGTAGCCCGGCGGCGCACCGATCAGGCGCGAGACGCTGTGCTTCTCCATGTACTCGCTCATGTCGAAACGCAGGAACGGCACGCCGAGTGATTTCGCGAGCTGCTTCGACAGCTCGGTCTTGCCGACTCCCGTCGGGCCGGTGAAGAGGAAGCAGCCGATGGGCCGCTCGCGGCCCGACAGGCCCGCGCGGCCGCGCTTCACCGCACGGATGACCGCCGACACCGCCTCGTCCTGGCCGTACACCATGCGCTTGATGTCGGCCTCGAGGTTCTCGAGACGGTCGCGGTCGCGGCCGGTGGCACGCGGCCGGGGAATGTTGGCCATGCGCGCGATCACCGTCTCGACGTCGCGCACCCCGACCTGCTTGCGGCGCTTGCTCGCCGGGCGAAGGCGCACGGCGGCTCCCGTCTCGTCCATCACGTCGATGGCCTTGTCCGGCAGGAAGCGGTCGTTCAGGTGCCGCACGGAGAGGTCGACGCAGGCCTTGAGGGCCGGCAACGCGTAGCGCACGCCGTGGTGTTCCTCGTAGCGGCTGGCCAGGCCCTGGAGGATGCGCAGCGACTCGTCGGCGCTGGGCTCCACCACGTCCACGCGCTGGAAACGCCGGGACAGGGCGCGATCGCGCTCGAAGTGGCGGTACTCCTGATACGTCGTCGAGCCCATGCAGCGCAGCTCGCCCGACGCAAGCAGCGGCTTGAGCAGATTCGAAGCATCGACGGTCCCGCCCTGGGCCGAGCCAGCACCGAGGATGGTGTGGATTTCATCGATGAAGAGGATGGGGGATTCGCGCCCGTCGAGAGCCGCGATGAAGGCCTTGAAGCGCTCCTCGAAGTCGCCGCGATAGCGCGTGCCCGCGAGTAGCGAGCCCAGGTCGAGTGCAAAGATCTCGGAATTCTGCACGTCCTCGGGCACCCGCCCCTCGTGGATTCGCAGCGCCAGCCCCTCGGCCAGGGCGGTCTTCCCGACCCCGGCCTCGCCGACGAAGATCGGGTTGTTCTTGCGGCGCCGCGCCAGGATCTGGATGATGCGATCGAGCTCGGAGCCCCGCCCGATCAGGGGATCGAGCTTCCCCTCGCTGGCCTGCTCGGCCAGGTTGGTGGCGTATGCCGCCAGCGGATCCGCGGACACCTCGCCGGGCTCACCCACTCCGATCGGTCCACCGGCGGGCGACGGGGTGCCTGCGCCGTGGGCGCCAGTGAGCTTCGACACCCCGTGCGAGATGTAACGAAGCACGTCCAGGCGGCTCACCTCCTGGGACCGCAGCACGGTGACCGCGAAGGAATCGGGCTCGTGGAAGAGGGAGGCGAGCACGTCGCCGGCGTCCACCTCCGGCTTCTCGGCACCCTCGCAGCGATGGACGGCGTGCTGGAGGACGCGGTGAAAGGCGAGGGTCTGCCGGCTCTCGAACGGATCCTCCCCGGGAACGCTTTCGAGGTCCTCGGTGAAGAAGCGGTCGAGGGCGTCGATCAGGGGCTGGATCTGGGCGCCGGAGTGGCGAAGGATCTCGATGCCGCGCTCGTCGTGCAGCAGGGCGTACAGCAGGTGCTCCACCGTGACGTAGGCATGTCTGCGCACGACGGCCTCGCGGAAGGTCGCCTGCAGCGTCAGCTGCAGCTCGCGTCCGATCTCGCTCATTCCTTCTCCACTCCGCCCCGCAGCGGGTAACCCCGTTCTTCGGCCAGACGATGCACCGCGGAGAGCTTCGTCTCGGCAACCTCGAGGACGTAGACACCCGCCACACCGAGCCCCGACTTGTGGATCTGCAGCATGATCTGGGTGGCCTGGGCAGGCCCCTTGCCGAAGACCTTCTCGAGCACGGCGACCACGAACTCCATGGGAGTGAAATCGTCGTTGTAGAGCAGGACCTTGAAGCGCGTCGGCCGCGCGGTCTTCGGCCGCTGCGCCGTCGCAACGCCTCCCTCGCGGCGCGGATCCGCGACGCGCGGTCCGGTTCCGCTCCCGTCTCCGGGATCTCCGGGATCGCTGGCCATGTGGAAAAGATAGCACCGCCTCCGCGCCGCAACGGCGGCTAGACTCGCGAACGGCATGTGGAAGATCGAGCTGGAGGACGGCGTCGCGAGCATCCCCCGCGAAGATTGGAACGCCCTCGCCGCCGGCGAATCCCCCTTCCTCGACTGGGACTGGCTCGCATCGCTCGAACACGCCGAGACCGTGGGGCCGGCGACCGGCTGGCTCGCCAAGCCGCTGGTGGCGCGCGACGGCGAGCGCCTCGTCGCCGCCTGTCCGCTCTACGTGAAGAACCACAGCGAGGGCGAGTTCGTCTTCGACTGGGGCTGGGCGGACGCCGCCGAACGCGCCGGGATCTCCTACTACCCGAAACTGCTCGTCGGTGTGCCATTCACACCCGTGGCCGGCGCGCGCTTCCTGATCGCTTCCGGGGAAGACCGCGTTTCGTGGGTGCATCGTTTCGGGGCCGCCCTGCGTGAGCTCTGCGACGGCAACGACCTCTCCGGCGTGCATGTCAACTTCACCCGCCAGGACGAGACCGAACCGCTGCGAGACGAGGGCTACCTGCTGCGTATCGGCTTCCAGTATCACTGGCACAATCACGGCTACCGCGGCTTCGACGACTATCTCGCCCGCTTCCGCAGCAAGAGGCGGACTCAGATCCGGCGCGAGCGCCGGGAGATGGACGATGTCGGCGTCCGCATCGAAGCCCTCGCGGGCGATACCATCGACGACGCGCTCTTCGAGCCGATGTACCGCTTCTACCGGTCCACCGTCGACGCCCACTTCTACGGGCGTCCCTACCTGAACCGCCACTTCTTCGAGCTTCTTCGCGAGCGCTTCAAGCACCGGCTGTGCCTGGTGGTCGCGCGCCAGGGCGACGAGATCATTGCCGGGACGACGAACGTCGAAAAGGACGGCGTCCTCTACGGGCGCTATTGGGGCGCGACGCGCCCGCTGCGCCACCTGCACTTCAACGTCTGCTACTACGCGGCGATCGAGCACTGCATCGAAGCCGGACTGACGCGCTTCGAACCCGGTGCCGGCGGCGACTACAAGTACCTGCGCGGCTTCGACGCGCAGGCCACCTACAGCCTCCATTATCTGCGCGAGCCCCGCCTCGCCCAGGCGGTCGAGCGCTTCCTCGAGTCCGAACGGGCCGAGGCGAGCCGCGCCATCGAGCAGCTGCGCGACCGCAGCGTGCTGAAGAATGGACGGCGGAAGCCAGCCTAGAGCCCCGGTGCGGTCGACGCCGACGAACCGGGAGCACGGCCCCATCGGCAACGTGCGAATCGGCGGATCCGAGCGAAACCGGGTGGCCGCAGCCGGCATCCCAGCATGGATGACCGGGGGGTTCGACATGAGATACCGCACCTTGGGGCCGTGGATTCTGGTGTGGCTGGTGCTGTCGGCGGTGCCGGCCGCTGCGGTGCCCTTCGATACCGCGCTCTACGCGCAAATCCTCGCCCGGCACACCGAGGCTGTATCGGACACCGCCGGCGTGCGCGTCGACTACCGCGGCCTGCGCAGCTCACCGGAATGGCGCCAGCTGCTCGACAACCTCGCGCGCACCGAGCCGCACGCGCTGTCGTCCCGCGAGGAGAAGCTCGCCTTCTGGGTCAACACCTACAACGTGCTGGCCATCGCGCTCGTCGTCGACCACTACCCGGTGAACAGCATCCGGGACATCGGCAGCCTGCTGCGTCCGGTGTGGAAGCGCAATGCCGGGGTCGTCGGCGGACGGGCCGTCACTCTCGATTGGATCGAGCACGGAGTGCTGCGCTCCCTGGGAGAACCGCGAATCCACGCAGCCATCGTGTGCGCCTCGGTCTCCTGCCCCTCCCTTCTTCGCGAGCCGTGGCGCGCGGACGCGCTCGACGCGCAGTTCGACACGGCGCTGAAGTCCTGGCTCGCCAACCGCGAAAAGGGGCTGCGCATCGACCGGTCCGGCGGCACGCTCACACTGAGCCCCATCTTCGAATGGTTCGAGGAAGACTTCGCCGGCGGCGGCGGGGTGCTCGCCTCCATCGCGCCGTACCTCACGGCGCGGGACCGCTCATGGCTTGCCCAACACCCGAGCCCGACACGCCGCAGCTTCGACTACGACTGGCACCTGAACGACCTGGTCGACGCGCGTCAGGGCGACGACGAGCGGGGCTCGTAGATCCACTCCGGGCGGGTCGGATGGCCGGTCACGGGCCAGAATACGTCTCCGTCGAAGACCGGCCCGCGCAGTGCGTAGCTGGCCAGGAGATCTTCTTCGAACCAGTCCCCGTCGACGATGATGGCCGCGTAGCGGCGCGCGGTGATGGCCTCGATTACTTCCGCGCGCAGACGCTCGCCGGCCGGGTGGCGGCCAGCGCGCAACACGTCACGGACCGCCATCCACTGGGAAGACGTCGGTTTTCCGACCAGTCCGGGGAGGTAGCCGTGGTGAACGACCAGGACGTCGCCGTCCTCGGCCCGAATCGTCGCCAGCAGGGCCTCGCCGGCGGCGCGGTCGTCGTCCCCGGGGAGCTGGCTGCGCGGGTCGTAGGCGAGCAGCCCGAACTGGATCAGGAACATCGAGAAGATCGCGAGGACCGCGGCCGGGCGTCGGACTCGGGCAACGCTGCCGGGCAAAGCGACCGCGGCGAGGCCCGCGAAGATCGCGATGCCGGAGTAGGCGGGCATCAGCACATTGACGTAGCCGCCCGAGTGGAGGCGCGCGAGCAGGGACGAGCCGATCAGCCCGAACGCCAGGCAGGCGTGGAAGCGCCGGCCGTCTGCGACGCGCGTGCGGCTACGGGCGAAGAAGGCCGCCGCGGCGAGGGTGGCGATCGGGAGCTTCGCGATCAGGTCCCAGCGCCAGAAGCTCTCGAGCTTGCGCCAGCGGAGAGCGTGCTGCGCTGGCAGCTCGAAGGCGTAGTACGAGAACCAGCCATCCGTGTTCGTGTCCAGGGCGATGCACCCGGTGGCGACGACCGCGGCGAAGGTCGCAAAGAACGCCCCCCACAGCGCGCGCCGTTCGACCCACGCGCACAGCAGGAACGGCGCGAACACCGGCAGCGCCGACTGCTTGGTAAAGAAGGCGGCGGCGGCGAGCAGTCCGGCGAAGACGCCGGCGAAAGCAGAGCGACCGAACCGCAACGCCGTGACGGCGGCGAGGGTCCACGCCAGGAACAATGAGTCGATCCGAGCGAGATCGAACCAGGAGCCGGAGATCTCGAAGGTCGCCGCCAGGAGCCCCGCCGCCAGCCAGCCAGCGCCGCGGTCGCCGGACTCGCGCGCGACGTAGTGACCGACCAGTGCGAAGCAGAGCAGCGAGGCCACGAGCGACACGGCGCGCAACGGAGCGAAGCCGCCGCCGGAGACCGCAGAAAATACGCTCGCCAGCCAGAAGTAGAGAGGCGTGTAGACGAACGCCGTGAAGTTGAGGGACGGGGGCGCGTAGAGCGGTTCGCCGGCCAGGATCCGCTCGACGTGGCCGAGCGCGCCACCCTCCATCCACTCGATTTCGAAGGGATAATCGACACGCAGCAGCGCCACGACGAGATACACGCCGATGGCGCCGAGCGCGGCGGCATGGCTCAGGCGTCGGGCGGTCGAAGCCATGGCCAGAGAGCGTTCGTCCGTCACTGCGCGACCCGCGGGCGCCCTGCCCTTTTCAAACCCGGGGCCATCCACTAGGAAGGGGCCGGTGGCGCTCCATTCTACAGCCGCACGACTCACGCGCCCATGGCGGGAGCTCACGGATCGCGAGCGCCGACGCGCGCTGCTGGCCGGCGCGATGTTGCTGGCCCTCGCGGCACAGATCCCCGCCTGGATGTGGGTCGTCGACGACGCCGGGATCAGCTTCAGCTACGCGCGCAGCCTCGCCGAGGGGCACGGACTGGTCGCCCAGCCCGGTGCCGAACGCGTCGAGGGCTACTCGAACCCGCTGTGGGTCGTGCTGCTGTCTCTGTGGGAACTCGCCGGGGTCGGCGGCTTCGTCGCCTCCAAGGTCATGGGTGTGGTGTTCGGCATGGCGTGCATACCGTTGGTGTGGCGGATCGCGCGCTGGTCGCGCCCCGACCGCGATGAGATGGTTCCGCTCCTTGCGGCCTACGCGCTGGCGCTGAATGCGATCTTCGCGATCTGGAACACCTCCGGACTCGAGAATTCTCTGTTCAACGTGCTGCTGGCGGCGGGTGCCTGGCGGGTGTTGGTCGAGATTCGCACGCGCGGCTTCCCCTGGTCTGGACTGCTGTTCGCCGGCGTCGCACTGACCCGGCCCGAGGGTGCGTTGTATGCCCTGGCTGCCGGCGCGGCGGCTGCGATCTTCGCCCGGGCTGACGGCCGCGGACGCCGACCCGCGTACGTGTGGCTGCTCGTCTTCGGTGTCCCGTTTCTCGCAGTTCGCGCCGCGAGCTTCCACTACTTCGCCTGGCCTTTGCCGAACACCTACTACGCGAAGCTCAGCGGCGTAATCGCCGCTCCGCTCGACTGGAGCGGCCGAGGCTGGACCTACCTCCGCGCCTTTGCGGGCTGGAGCTTCCGTCCGGACTCTCCCGGTCCCGGCCTCGGCTTCGGCAGCTTCCTGCCCCTCTTCGTACTGGGCGCCGTCGGAAGCCGGGGCTGGCGCGGGCGAGTCGCTGGGGGCCTCCTCGCCGCGTTGCTCGCCGCCCTATGGCTCCCGTTGCCGGAGGACGGACAGGCACTGCGCGTGATCGCCCTTGGCGCCCTCACCGCGAGCGTCCCGTTCCTCGCCGCCGACCGGCCAGGGGGCCGCGCGCTGGCGCTCTGCTGGCTGATGGCGGGCGTATCCATTCTCTTCACGCTGCAAGCCAGCGGTGACTGGATGCACGGCTACCGTTGGATGTCGCTGCTGGCGGTACCGACGTCGGTGCTCTTCGCGGCGGGAGTAGGCGAGCTGCGCGATGCCCTGGGGCGCAGTTGGCGCGCCGCGCGTGTGTCCCGCTCCGCGGTGCTGGCGCCCCTGGCCCTCGCAGTGTGGGTCGTCCCGCAGCTTCGACATCTCGCCTGGTTCACCTGGGACGCGCCGATCGGTGTCACCACCGTCCGCCACAGGGTCGATTACGTCCACGACCTGATGGACACACTCCACCTCGAGGAGGCCACCGTGCTCGACGTGGACATGGGAGCAGCACTCTATTGGTCGCGCACCCAGCTCGTCGATCTGGTCGGCCTGATCGACGTGCCGATGGCCCGACACCCGCGAAGCCCCGCTTTCTACGACGAGTACCTGTTCCGCGAGCGCCGCCCGGAGTTCGCCCACGTTCACGGCTCGTGGATCGAGAAGTCCAGGATCGCCGAAAGCTCCGAATGGCGGGAGCAATATCTCCCGTTGCCCGGCTACTTGACCCCCCACGGAACGGTCCACACCGGTGAATTCGTGCGCCGGGACCTCCTGTTCTCCCCCGACTGGCGCGGCCAACCGGGTCTGC
>JBHHVG010000117.1:0-8175 GCA_046754165.1 Myxococcota bacterium | reverse complement strand
GGCTCGGCCTGGCACCCGGCGTGAACATCGGCAAGAACGTCGGCATCTTCGAGGCATCGACATGGCCAGCTAACCCGTATAACACAGCCGCGCACCGCGAACGCAGAGACACTCGCGCGCGGGTGTTGTGCGGCCCGGGATTCCGGCTTTCGGCAGCGGATTCGGGCGGTTATCTTGTCGATTCCCAACGCACGGGAGGCGCGGCATGCGCTCCTCGATTCTGCAGATCGCCCTCGCGGCGGTCGTTGCTGCTGGCCTGCTGCTGCCCCACGTCGACGCGCGCGCCGACTTCGCCCTCCACGACGGAGACACCGTCGTCTTCCTGGGCGACAGCAACACCGACCACGGCGAGTTCGCGCGCATCGTCGAGACCTACTCATTGCTGCGTTTCCCCGAACGAAAGATCCGCTTCAAGAACCGGGGCGTCGGCGGAGACACCGCCGAGGGAGCGCTCGCGAGGCTGGAGTCCGACGTCTTCCGAGAGGGCGCCAACGTGGTCATCGTCATCTTCGGTGCGAACGAGATCGCATGGGGATGGAAGCCCTCCGAGGCGGCCAAGCGGGCCTACCTCGCGGCGGTTGCAGAGATCGTCGAGCGCTGCGTCGAGCACGGTGTAGCTGCCTACGTCTCGACGTATTTCTCGCTGCGCGGCAATCCGTACCTCGAGGAGAAGGGGTTCCTGCACCTCATGGGCCTCGAGGGGATCGCGGTCGCGGAATCGGCCGGCGGGCACGGAATCGACATCGGAGGTCGCATGTTCGCAGCCGCGAAGCCGATCTGGGACCACAACCAGGAGAATCCGGACGACGCGGTGGAGCTTCACCTCGACCGCGTCCATCTCGGCAAGCTCGGCCACGAGCTCGCGGCGTTTGCCCTGCTCAAAGAGCTCGGTGCACCGAGTGACGTCTCTTCGGTCTCGGTGAACGCCGCGGACGAGACGGCGGTGGCGACCGGGGCGTTGGTCCGCAACGTATCCTGGAACCCGGGCTCCGGCGTGCTCCGCTTCGAGCGCATGGACCGCGGGTTGCCGCTCGCGCTCAACATCCTGACCTGGACGAACACGCGGCGCTGGATTCCAATGGATACCGCGCTCAACGGGTACCGCCTGGCGGTCACCGGCCTGCCCGAAGGATCGTACGATCTGAAGATCGATGACCAGCCGCTCGAGCCGATCGCCTCCGCCGAGCTCGCGCAGGGGCTCGACATCCACTCCAGGAGCTCCGCGCGGGGGCGCGCCTACCCAGGGGGCCCGTGGCGGACCGAGTCGCTGGCGATGAAGCGGCTCGCCGACGCGCGCCAGTCCGTCGACCAGGCGCGCGCGCTGCTGGCCTTCCATCTGGGCGCTGGCGCGCGGACGACGAGGCTGGAGCGCGAGTCGAAGCAGGTGGAGCAGCGGATCACCAAGCTCCAGCGTCTGCTCGCCGAGCCGGCCTGGTATGCGGTCGAGCTCAAGCGCCGGGCTGCACCGGTCTCCTCGGCGCTGAAGGACCCGAACTAGTTGCAGCGCTCCGCCGTCAAGCTCTGCATTCCGTGCGAAGGCCGGAGCGGCGCGGTCGCGTGGAGGGCGTTCCTCGCGCTGCTTCTGGCGGCCTGCGGACAGGCGCCGCCGAGCGAGGCCGGCAATCCGGGTGGAAAGATCCTCTTCATCGGAGATTCGATCACCGCCGGGGAGGTGGGCGGCGATGGCGTGGGCTACGTGGAGCAGGTGACCGCCCTGCTGCCGCGGCAGTACGAGGCGGTCAACGTGGCGAAGATCGGCTCTTGGGCCAAGCAGTGGGAGCCCGACACCGCGCTCCATGTCGAGCGCGCCGCGCCCGTTCTGGCCGGCGGCGATGTCGCGATCGCGGTCGTGATGCTCGGAACCAACGACGCCAATGGAAACCTGGGACGCACGCACCAGATCGACTTCGAGGTATCGCTGCGGCGGATCATCGGGAATCTCCTCGGCTCCGGGGTCGGGCACGTCTACCTGATCACGCCGCCGCCGGAGGGTACTCACGACGACGAGACGTGGAGTCGGCTCGACCGCTACCGGGAGATCGCGAACGAGATTGCCCGCTTGGACGATCGGATCGAGCTGGCCTTCGACGCTCTCGCCGCGCTCGACGCGTCGGACTACGATCCGAGCGATCCGCTGCACCCGGCGCAGTCCGGCCACGACAAGCTGGCGGCTGGATTATGGCGGGCGATGTGCGCCCGGCTCGACGCGTGTGAGTGCGAGGACTGCGTCGTCGGGCCGCGACGCCAGGTCCTCGTCATCGGAGACGCGGTAGCGCTGGATCCGGTCGAGGGTCGCTTGCCGCCCGGCGTCGATCTGATCGACGGCACCGAGGCAAACTCCTCGATCGTCCGATGGAACCCGTCCGCGACGTACTTCGTCGACCGGGTGGCTCCCTGGCTCTTCCGGGGAACGGTTGCCGCGGTGGTCATCTCGTTGGGGCCGGCCGACGTGAACGTGGTCTACGGTGCGATGGGATACGAGCACGTCCTTCGCAAGACCGTGGCGACCCTCTTGAGTGCGCGCGTCGAGCGCCTGTACATCATCCTGCCGCGCTGGGTCGGCGTCGATGAGGAGAGCCGCGCGAAGCTCGAGCAGTATCGGGATGTCACCCTGCGCCTGATCGGAGAGGACGAGCGCATCGTGCTCGGCTTCGATCCGCAACAGCGGCTCGCGGCGTCGCGCGACGCAGCGAAGGCTCCCGACAGGCTGAACGAAGCGGGAGGCGACGAGCTGGTGGCGGGCTTGTGGGCAGCCATGTGCGACCAGTTCGAGTCCTGTCCATGACTCGGCGCAGCGGCGGACAGCTTCTGGGGAGCGTCTGGTCGATGGTGGGGATCGCCCTGGTGATATTCGCGGTGCTCAACGTCGCCGCCCACTACCATCTGAAGAGCCACCCCAAAGACGCCTCCGAGCTGGGACTGTTCGTCCACCGCAACGATCCCGAGGGCCTCGCGCTGCGGAGCCGGATCTTCGGGACGAACGACGTCGACCTGTTGATCGCCTACGGGCGTTCACCGGGGATCCGACCGCATCCGGTGCTCCACTTCGGTGAGGGCGAGTCGCTTCCGCACTACGCCGTCGGGATCGAGGGCGTCCGGTACCTCCCGGGCTGGAGCGACGATCGCGTCGCGGAGCTGCTCCACGACAAGCGGAGTGTCTGGGTCTTCGGCGGCTCCACGACCTTTGGCCACGGCGTACCGGACGGTCAGACCGTCGTGGCGCACCTCGACGCCCTCGATCCGCATGATACGTACCTGAACCTCTCCGTACAGGCCTACGATTCGATCCGCGAGATCGACAAGCTGCTCTACCTGCTCCGCAAGGGATATCGCCCGAAGCGCGTGATCTTCGTCGACGGTCTGAACGACGTCACGACCTTCGCGCGTTCTCCCTACGGCGTGCACGACGCGCCGCGAACCCAGGGGCTCGTCCTCGACCGTGGGGAGGTTCCGTTGGTGTTCGGATACCCGAAGCCGGAGAACATGCTGCTGGCGTTCGCTTACGCGTTCCCGGTCACCCATGTCGCGCTCGACTGGCTGGGCCCGGACCCAGAGCCGGGGCCGACCGGCTCGCAGGTGGCCTCCCTGCGCGGCCGCGACGACTGGCAGCAGCTGATGCGATCCCACTACGACTGGGCCCGGATCCACGCCGCCGATCCGGAGCCGCTGGCCCGGGATGTGGTGCGTTACTACGAAGAGGCCATCAGCTTCGTCGAGACCCTCGCGCGCGGCTTCGAGTTCTCGGCCGAGTTCGTCTACCAGCCGATCGGGCTGCTCGAAACGGGCCAGCCGTTCCTGACCGACAAGTTCCGCACATCCGATCAGCTCGTGGTCTATCGAGGCGTCGACCGACGGGTGCGCCAGGGCATCGCCTCCGGGAGGCTCTCGATGAGTGACTGCTCGCGGGCGATCGCCGCACGGGGCGTGGCCGACGGGTACGTCGATGCGACCCACTACTCGCCTCAGGGCGGACGGCGCTTGGCGGCCTGCATCCTCGCGGGGCGAGCGCGGTGAGGTCCGGCGGACGCGGCTGGTGGGCGGCGATCGTGTTGGCCCTGGCGCCTCACGCAGCGGACGCGCCGGCCGCGGAGCCCCCGGCCGAGCGGCTCAACGTGCTCTTCGTCTCGGTCGACGATCTCCGCCCGGAGCTCGGCAGCTACGGCGCTCCGACGGTGACTCCGCGGATCGATCGCCTCGCTGCGGAGGGCCTCCGCTTCAACCGTGCCTACGCGTCGGCGGCCGCGTGTGCGGCGTCGCGCGTGTCGATGGTGACCGGCGTCTACCCTCACACCACGCGCGTCTACCTGATGAAGCCGCCGCTGGCTCAGGCAAATCCCGCGCTCGTCACCATGCCGCAGCTGTTTCGCGAGGCGGGCTACGAGGCGGTCGAGATCGGGAAGTTCATGCACGTTGACGAGGATGCGCCGAATGCCTGGAGCCGCGAGCGCTGGATGCCCGCCTGGGACCCGCCCGAGTACCTCGTCCCGGAAAATCGCCACATGACCGGAATCCGGAAGGTGCCGCGTGGGCCCGTCGGCGAAGGGGCCGACGTGGCGGACGGAGACTATCTCGACGGCAAGCTCGCGCGCAGAGCGGTGCAAGAGCTGCGGCGTCTACACGACCGCCCTTTCTTCCTGGCGGTCGGATTCGTGCGCCCGCACCTCCCCTTCAACTGTCCGAAGCGCTACTGGGATCTGTACGACCCGGCGGAGATCGCGGTGCCCGAGGCGCCGGACGCCGAGGCCGTGCCTCCGCTGGAGTGGCACGGAAACTACGAGCCGGCCTTCTACAGC
This sequence comes from Myxococcota bacterium, assembly GCA_046754165.1. Taxonomy (GTDB): domain Bacteria; phylum Myxococcota_A; class UBA9160; order UBA9160; family SMWR01; genus JAFDEI01. The sequence goes on along the minus strand of JBHHVG010000117.1, from coordinate 3,382 downwards.
GACGGCGGGATGATCGATTCCGCCACCGGTGCGCGGATGATCCACGGTTATCGCGCGTGCGTCAGCTATATCGACGCGCAGGTGGGGCTCATCCTCGACGAGCTCGACCGGCTCGCCCTCGCCGATCGCACTGTCGTCGTGCTGTGGGGCGACCACGGCTGGCACCTCGGCGAGCACGGCATCTGGGGCAAGAACACGGCCTTCGAAGTGGCCCTGCGGGTGCCGCTCATCCTGCGGGTGCCCGGCTTCCCGGCTGGCCACGCGAGCCAAGCGCTGGTCGAGAGCGTCGACATCCTCCCGACGTTGTGCGAGCTCGTCGGCATTCCGATACCCGAGCAGGTTCAGGGCAGGAGCTTCGAGCCGCTGTTGCGCTCACCCGACCGGCCGTGGAAGCAGGCGGCGTTCGGGTGGCGACAGCGGCCGGTGCGCGCCGGCCAGACCGTCCGCACGCCGCGCTACCGCTTCGTTCGTTGGATCACCCGGGACGGCTTCGCCACGACGGTCCACGCCACCGAGCTCTACGATCACGACAGCGATCCGGGCGAGACCGTGAACCTGGCCGACGACCCGCGACGGGTGCAGACCGTGCGCCGCATGCACGCCTTGATCGACGCCTGGCTGCGACTGAAGCCGACGGGCCTGCTCGGCGGCGATGCGGATCCGAACGCTCGGGCTCCCGACCGCACCAGCGTCGCCTACTCGTCGAGGTAGCCGAGCTCTCGCAGCCGCGCGCGGGTTGCGTCGTCGAGCTTCACGTCGCGAGGCCGATCCCAGACGAGGGCCGCCGCGGCGGAACGCTCGGCGGCAATGCGGCGGTGCAGCTCGGCCAGCCGCTTCGGTGCCGCGTCTTCGGCCGGCTGCGGGGCCATCTCGCCGGGATCTCGGCGCAGATCGTAGAAGAGCGGCTGGCCCCCGCCGGCTACGACCTTCCAGCCAGCGCCGCGCAGCGCGAACAGCTGGTTCACGTGCAGGAGCACAGGGCGGTCCGGGCGCTCCGAACCCGAGAGCTCGGGCGCCAGGCTGCGTCCGGTCGCCTCGGCGAGCGATGGAAAGCCGGCGAGGTCGAGCAGGGTCGGCGCCACGTCGGCCAGGGAGACGGTGCTCGCGATGACGGTTCCCGGGGACACCGCCGGCGGGTAGCGCAGGATCCAGGGGACGCGCACCGATTCCTCGAAGAGGGTGCGTTTGTGCCCGCGGCGGCCGTGCTCGAAGAACTCCTCACCGTGATCCGAAACGATGGACAGCACGGTCCGGTCGAGCCGGCCGCGCGAGCGGAGCGCTTCGGTCAGGCGGGCGATCTGGCTGTCCGTCCATCGCACCTCTCCGTCGTAGAGCGCGCGCAGGTGTTGCAGGTCGCGGACCGGCATGGCGGCGTTGATCTCGATCCGCTTCTCGTAGCTCCGGACGTCCAACTTGCCTCGATAGGTCGTGTCGAAGATGCGGTCGTAGGGAGCGGGCGGGACGTAGTCGTAGTGCGGGTCCCAGAGGTGGACGAACAGGAAGATCGGCCGACCGTCCGCGGCGCCCGGCCCCTGGAGCCAAGCGATCGCCGCATCGATCACGACCGGCGCGGTCTCGTCCGCATGGGATGCGTCGTGGATGGACGTCGAGGGTGGGAGCTCCACAACGTCCGGGACGCCGAAGTTCTCGTAGCGCCCGAAGCCGCGGTCGAAGCCGTAGGCCGCATGGAGGTACGGAGCCGACACGAAGCCGGCGGTGTGGTACCCGCGCGCGGCGAGCTCCTGGCCGAGGGTGCGCCGGTGGGGGTCGATGCGATCCGACGGCTCGATCACCCGGTGGACCAGAATGTCCATGCCCGTGAGCAGGCTCACGTGGCTCGGCAGCGTCCAGGACGTCGGCGCGAGGACGTTGGAGAAGCGGGCGCCTTCGGCGGCGAACTGGTCGATGTGAGGCGACGTGTCGCGGCCGGCGCCGTAGCTTCCGATGCGGTCCGCGCGCAGGGTGTCGACCGAGATCAGCACGATGTCCGGCCGCTCCGCCTCGCTCGCAGCGCAGCCGAGCAGGGCCGCGACGAGGACGGCGTGCAAGCAGACGGCGGATCCTCGGGCGGGTCGTCGCGTTCGCCGGCCGGTCATGCGGCCTCGATCGATAGCGCAGTCGCACGGACGTTGCTGGCGCGATGTCCCCCACTGCGGCGCGCCCCTACAATGGCGCCATGCAAAGCCCCGCGCGCCACACCGGAGCGCTCGTCCCCTGGGCCTGCGCCACGATCGTCTTCCTGGTATCGCTGGGAGTCGTCGCCGGCTCGCCCGGTGACGGGGTCTGGACGGTGGACTGTGGCAGCAAGGAGCTGCAGGCCAGGCGCCTGGTCGATACGGGATACCGCGCCTTCGACCTGGGCTACACAGCCCGCGCACTCGACCCGTCCGGTCGCTGGTTTCCGGTGCCTTCCCCCTACGCGCTGCGGCGCGGTGACCGCTACTTCGCGCAGTATCCCGTGGCCTACGCCGCCGTCGCCGCCCCCTTCTTCGCGGTGTTCGGCCCGGTGGGGCTGCGGGTTCCGGCTGCGCTCGGCCTGGCTGCCTGCGCCGCCCTGATCGCTGCCTGGGTCGCGCCCGCCCTCGGCAGGCGCTGGTCGCTGGCCGCCGGGCTCGGCGTCCCGCTGGCGACGCCGCTCGTCTTCTACGGCGTGACGATCTGGGAGCACAGCCTCACGGTGGCGCTGGCGCTCGGCGCGCAGCTCCTGGCCGCGCGCGCGGGACGCGGTCGCCTCGCCGCCGCGGGATTCCTGATCGGATGCGCCACCTGGTTTCGCGAGGAGCTCTTCCTGATGGGGCTCGCGCTGGCGGCCGCGTTGCTCGCGACGCGGCGGCGGCCCGCGGAGCTGCTGTGGCTGGCGTTGGGCGCGTTGCCCGCCGCGCTCGGACTCCTCGCGTTCAATGCTCTCGTCCTGGGCCACCCGCTGGGCAGTCACATCCTGGGCAACGTGGGCGCCGTCCACTCTCCCTCTTTCGGAGAGGCGCTGCGCGACGTCGGCGCCATCATCGCGGGCTACGGCACCGTGCCCGCGGAGGGTGCGGTGTTCGTGCTCGTCGTCGTCGTCTGCCTGGTCGCGGGCTGGCAGACGGGCCGCTCCGGCCGTGCCCTGGGATCCGTGGTGGCGGGTATCGCGGCGGTGTCGCTGCTCGCCTGGCTGCTCGCGACGGTCCGACTCGCCAACGCGAGCCATCCCGTGCTCGAGCTCGCCCGCACCAACGGCTTCGCCCTGCGCATGCCCGTCGTTGCCCTCGCCGGCGCCGGCGCCGCGCGGGTGTTCGCGCGCAGCGAGCTGTCGCCGTTGCGCTTCGGGATGGCGGTCGGCCTCTTCTTCCTCGCCTTCGGCCTGCCCTTCCGGGTCCTGTGGACCGATTTCCTGGCCGGC
>JBHHVG010000116.1:0-8212 GCA_046754165.1 Myxococcota bacterium | reverse complement strand
GCAGCGTGAAGTCGAGCTCGAGGTAGCTCTGCTCGGTGGTGGCGTGCCGCACGGTCCGCGGCTGGAACACGCGGGCACCGCCCAGCTCGCCGCCATCGAGCAGGCACTGGTAGAAGGCCGACAGCTCGAAGGCGTTGGTGATGATGTTGGCCGACGGGATGATGCCGGTGTTGAAGCGCCGGTCGTTCGAGAGCTCGACCGCCCGCCGCAGGGACATCCCCAGCGCCCGCCGCAGCACGCTCGAGAGCGGCGGGGGCGGCGGCGGGCCCGTGAAGGCGTTGACCGCGACGCGGTCGACCAGCTCCGGCGGGACGCCGTAGCTCGTCAGGCGCAGCCCGAGCGGATCGCGAATCTCGCGCTCGAGCACAGTGCGGATATCGTGGCCGGTAGCGCGCCGCACCACGTCGGCCAGGACGAAGCCACCGCTCACGGCGTGGTAGGCGAGCATGCGCCCCGGCCGCGTCTGGAGCTTCGCCTCGCACATCAGCTCCGTGATCTCCTGCGGTCGCAGGAGCAGATCGAGGTCGAGAGAGCCGGGCGGCAGGTTCGGGATCCCGGACCGATGGGCCAACACGTGCCGCAGGGTCACGTGGTGCTTGCCGTAGCGATCGAACTCGGGAATGAAGTCGCAGACGCGGTCTTCGAGGTGGAGCACGCCGCGTTCGTCGAGCTTGTGGATGACCATGGCCGTGATGGCCTTGGAGGCCGAGAAGATGTTCGTCGGCGTCTCGAGGGTCATCTGCACCTTGAGACCGTCGGGAGGGTCGCCCGGCGAGTTGCCCGCCGCGTGGCCGAGGGCCCGGTGCAGCACGACCTGGCCGCCACGCCGGATGCAGAGCTGGATCCCCGGATGGACGCCGGTGCGGTAGATCGCCTCGGTCGTCCTCCAGACCTGCTCGACCGCCACGGGGTCGAGGTCGAGATCGCGGGCGGCCGCCTGCTCGCCGAACGTGGCGACCGCTTCGAGGTCTTTCGGAACGGCGCAGCGTGCGACGGTGGGGATGGGCAGGCGAGTCAACGTGTGCAGCAGATCCACGGGCAGACCTCGACGGGAACCCGCACGATAGCGCCCGTTGCGGTAGCGTGACGGAGCGACATGTCGAAGCAGACCATTACGGAGCCGTCGCGCCAGACGGTCGTGCTGAAACGCACCGAGGTGCTCGTCGTCGGCGGCGGCAGCGCCGGAGTCTCCGCCGCGGTCGCCGCGGCCCGCTCCGGTGCCGAGGTCACCCTCGTCGAGCGCTACGGGTCTCTCGGCGGCCTGGCCACCGGCGGCCTGATCGCGCTGCTGCTCACCCTCGACGACGGCCGGGGCCGCGCGGTCATCGGCGGACTGTGCCAGGAGATCACCGAGCGCCTGACGTCGGCGGGCGGCGCCTTCCACCCGCCGCGAGAAGAATGGGGATCCGACGACCCGGGCCTGATCGAGCGATACTCGCAGTGGGGCCTGCTGTGGGGCGGCTCCGGCGCCCACCATCGCGTGCGGTACTCGGTCGCCTACGACCCGGAAGTGTTGCGACAGGTGCTGATCGACGTCGTGCTCGACGCCGGTGTGGACCTGCGCCTCCACATGTGGGCCGCCGACGCCCTCGTCGACGGCGACCGCGTACGCGGCGTGACCTTCCAGTCGAAAGCCGGCAGGGCCGCGATCCTGGCGGACGTCGTGATCGACGCGACCGGGGACGCAGACGTGCTGGCCTCGGCGGGCTGCGCCACCGAGCAGGTCACCGTCCATCCCTGGCTGTGGTTTCGCATGGGCGGCCTCAGCGACGTCGACGCGGCCCTGGCCGCCGGCCGCGGCTTCTTTCGCACGCCGAACCCGGGCGTCGTGCTCTTTCCCTGGGGCAGCATCCTCGGCCTCGACCTGAAGATCGACCCCACCGATCCCGTCGACCTCACCCGCGCAGAGGTCGAGTGCCGGCGCCACGTGATGCAGGAGGTCCGCAAGCTGCGCGCCGAGGTGCCGGGCATGGAGAGCGCCCACCTGTGCAATGTGGCGACGCAGCTGGGCATCACCGAGAGCCGTCGGCTGGTGGGCCGCGCGGTGCTGACGCGCGACCAGATGGACACCGGCTGTGACGACGCAATCTGCATCACCGGACACTGGACCAAGTACGGAGCGGTCTACGCCATCCCGTACGGATGCCTCCAGACCCGGGAGTTCGCCAACCTGCTGGCAGCGGGACGGATCATCTCGGTGGACCACCGGGTCCACCACGCCACCAAGGAGATCCCGCCGTGCATGGCCGTGGGCGAGGCCGCGGGCTGCGCGGCCGCGTTGGCGCTGCCCCTGGGCGGCGACGTGACGGCCGTGGACGTGGGCACGCTTCAGCGCCGGCTGACCTCCGCCGGAGCGCTGCTCGACTACTTCGAAGCGACGCCCTGAGGCGTCACTCGGCGGGTGTCGCGAAGGCCGACGCCAGCTGGCTCGTGACGTCCTGGGTGGTGACGTAGTCGCCACCGCCGTCGCTGGGCGGCGTGCCGCCCTGCTGGCTGCGCAACGAGAGGTCCACCCCGGTGGCCTCGACCCGCAGCGCTGCGGCCGTGCACTTCTCGCGCGGGCGGTGTGAGAACGCGTCGAGCTGGAAGACCCGCAGCGCGTTCTCGTGGGTCATCTTGTGGATCTCGTCGTCCGGCACACCCCCGAGACTCTCCCACAGGATCTCGGGCGCGCGCGGCCAGGTCGTGTCCGAGTGCGGGTAGTCGCACTCCCAGGTGATCGTGTCGATTCCGACTTCGTGCCGGTTTCGCACGCCGGCCTTGTCGTCGATGAAGCAGGTGACGATGTGCTCCCGGAAGACGTCGCTCGGGAGCTTGTCGCCAAAGCTCTGGTGGGTCCAGTACTGGTGGTGCTCGTAGACGTAGTCTGCGCGCTCGAGGAAGTAGGGAATCCAGCCGATGCCGCCCTCGGAGAGCGCGATCTTCAGGTTGTCGTACTTGCGCAACATGCGCGACCACAGCAGGTCTGCCGCACAGTTGGCGATCGACATGGGCGTGACCGTGATCATCACGTCGACGGGTGCCTCCATCGACGTGAAGCTCATGCCCCCGCCGGAGCCGATGTGGATGGCGACGACCGTCCCCTCCTCGTCGCTCGCCTGCCAGAAGGGATCCCAGTGCTCGCTGTGGATGCCCGGGAAACCCAGCTTCTGCGGATCTTCGCTGAAGCTCATGCTGTGGCAGCCCTTCTTCGCCACGCGGCGCACCTCGTCGGCCATCAGCTCGGGATCCCAGATGGGCGGAAGCGCGAGGGGGATGAAGCGTCCGGGGTGGCTTCCGCACCACTCGTCGATGTGCCAGTCGTTGTAGGCCTGGAGCATCACGCGGGCGAGCTGCTTGTCGTCCTGCCGCGCGAACAGATTCCCGGAGAAGCCCGGGAAGGAGGGAAAGCACATCGAGGCGAGCACGCCGTTCGCGTTCATGTCGCGGATGCGCTCATCGACATCGAAGCAGCCCGGCCGGAGCTGCTCGAAGGAGGTCGGCTCCATGCCATACTCCTCCGGCGGACGGCCCACGACGGCGTTCAGCCCGATGTTCGGCATCTGCGCGCCATTGAAGACCCAGACGTCGGAGCCGTCCCGCTTGTGAACCACCCGGGGCGCCTTGTCCTTCCACTCGGGACCGAGGTGCTGGTCGAACATGCCGGCCGGCTCCACGACGTGGTCGTCGACGCTCACGAGGATCAGGTCATCGGCTCGCACAGCTCTCCTCTCGCCGTCAGAGTATGATCTGATGATGTGTCAGATAATCTAGCCCGGACGCCGGAGGGCTGTAAAGGGGGAGGCCCGCGTCCCCAGCTCCGGCAGCCAAGGATGGTCGTCGACCGTTGCGGAGTCGGCGAACCGACGAGCGGAGGCCCCGGTCGGCCGAGGCCAGACGCGCGGTACGCCAGGTCCCCGGGTGCGGCTGGTGGACCCCTTCCGGCCGGAGCCTCTGTGCCGCTTCGATGGCCTCCCACCGACCGCTCCGACCCCAGGCTCCCGCTGGCTGGCAACCACCCAGGTCGAAGGATCACCGTCGCCTCCGTCCGGAAGGGGTCCACCAGCCGAACGGTAGGAACGCTTCGCGGTGGAAGAGACGGGCAGATGAATCCGGCCGCGTACCGCCGATCCCGTTGCGTTCGGGCGCGCCTCTGCTCGGGTGTCGACAGGTCCTCGGGTCTCGCTGCCAGCTCCGATTTGTTTCGTCCGTTGTGACGGGGAAGGCGCTGCCGGTATGCTTCGGGCCCGGTCTGGGTTCATGAAGACAAGCCTCCTGCTCCACCTCCTGCTCGGCGCCTGCACGCTGGCGCCGGGGTTCGCGCGCGCTACGGAAGTGGTCGATCTGATCCCGGAGAAGCGCGCGCCGTGGGGCGCGACCGACATCTTCGCGCCGATCACCGGATTCTTTCTCGGCGGCCCGAGCTACTGGTACGAGACCCGCGAGATCGAGATCGAGACGGTGCCTCCGGGCGCCGTGCTCGATCTCTTCTACGTACGCGCCAGCTTCCAGAAGCGGTACGAACAGGCCGAGTCCCCGGTGATCGTGCGACTGCCCAGCCGCGTCTCCGCCGGGAAGCGCGACGCCGTGACGATCCGGGCGCTGCTCGACGGCTACCAGCAGGCCGAAGCGCACGTGCGCGTCCGCTCGCGGCAGAAGAAGGTCTTGATCGAGCTCGAGCCCCTCGCGAACTCCCTGCTCGCCGTCACGCACAGGTATCTCGCCGGTCGCGGCTCGCTGGGCTTCCTCACGAAAGAAGCCCTGAACTTCCGGATCCAGAAGGCTTCGGGCGGCATGTCCGTGGTGCTCACCGGGACCGGCATCGCGCCCGGGGCAGGCGAAACCCTCGACGGTGTATCGAGCCCCTTCGTGACGACCCTCAAGCCCCGGCAGCTGGGGGAGGATCTGGTCATCCAGGTCGGCCTCACGGAGGTGGCGTCCAGCGACCGTGTGGAAGTGCGATCGCGGCAGGCGTTCGACGTGGTCCGGGGGGTGCACACCTTCTCGCTGGACATCGTTCCGCTCGACGGCGGGGACGAAGGCGTGCGCCGCGCGAAGGCCGCGTTCGCGGCTCTCTCGGGCGAGGCAGTGACGGGCTGCGCGCTCGCCTACGACGCCGCGCTGCGGGAGCAGCTCGATCGTGCCGCGCTGTCGCGCGCTCTGGCACCGGCGGGCTCCTTCACGGATCCGTACCTGCGCGAGGCGATGAAGCGGCTCGGCCAGCTTTCTCCGGACGGGATCGTCCGGTTGACGGACGGCTCCACGTTCCAGGTGGCCGCTCCCATCGAGCTGATGGCCGCGTGGAGTCAGGCCGCCGACGCCGTCGGCTACCTGGCACTGCTGCGGGGCTTCGTCGCCCGCCTCGAGCCGCAGGAGAACCGCCGCTCGACACTGCGGGGCCTCGTGGCGCCGGAAGCGAGCCCGGCGCGCTTCGCGGCCTCCGTCGACGCGGCCGAGGAACGCGAGCGAAGCTGCCGCGCCGGCCAGGCCCGCGCGGCAGTCGGCCCGCTATAGTCCCGGTAACCCGGTCCCGCGGAGCGTCGATGGCTCGCCTTTCCGGAGCCGCGCGCACGCGCGTCCCCACGACCGACCGGCCCCGTGAACGCCTCACCCGTCTGGGGCCCGAAGCGCTGAGCGACGCCGAGCTTCTGGCCCTGCTGCTGCGCACCGGCCACCGCACCGCCACCGCCGTTCGCGTCGCCGAGGGCCTGCTCGACCGCCACGGCGGCCTGCACGGGCTCGCCCGCGCCGGGATGCGCGAGCTCGCCTCGCATGCCGGCGTCGGCCCCGCCAAGAGTGCGAGCGTGTCCGCCTCGCTCGAGCTGGGACGCCGCCTGGCGGCACGCCGCCTGCACGCGGGCTCGTCGATCCGGAGCCCGGCGGACGTGTTCGCGCACTTTCACCCGAGCCTCCGCGGCGCGCATCACGAGAAGTTCATCGCACTGCTCCTCGACGGGCGCCATCGGGTGCTGCGCGAGGAGATCGTGTCCCAGGGAACGCTCACCGCGAGCCTCGTCCATCCCCGCGAGGTCTTTCGGTCCGCGCTGCGCGAATCGGCGGCGGCGCTGATCCTCGTCCACAACCACCCCAGCGGCGATCCCGCGCCCAGCTCGGAGGACCGCGAGGTCACCCGGCGGCTCGTCCGCGCCGGCGAGCTGCTGGGCGTTCGCGTCCTCGATCACGTGGTCGTGGCCGAACGCGGCTTCTGTAGCCTCCAGCAGGAGGGCCTCCTGGAGAGCGGCGACTGATCGCGGAATCTCCTCGCACCGAATTCCACTCCGGACGGAATCCCACCTAAGGGCTCCGCCCGGTTCGGTCGATGAATCACGCGAGTCGCCGGTGTGCCGGGATGAGGCCGCCGGGAGGGGAACGCGACGCGATGAGCAAGCCGATGATTCGTGGAGACACGGCGCCGGACCTGAACGAGCGACGAAAATCCGACCGCGCGGATCTCGTCGTGCGGGTGAACTACCGGACCGTCGACGAGCTCTTCAGCGAGTTCGCCCGGAACATCAACGAGGGCGGCATCTTCATCGAGACCGAGAACCCGCACGCTCTCGGCTCGTCCGTGGCGCTCGAGTTCAAGCTGCCCGAACACGAGGCCCCGATCGAGGTCGTCGGAATCGTCGTGCGCATCTCGGACGGCTCGCGCAACGGCGAGCCGCCGGGCATGGGCATCGAATTCGGAGACCTGAACGCGGCGGCCCGGCAGCAGATCAACGATCTCGTGCGGCAGCTCCGCTCGGACGGCCGCCCCGGCTGAAGGTCGAGACGGAAGCGCCCGCCGGCGCCCCCGTCTCGACACCCCGAGACGTCCGCGATCTCTCGCCCGCTAGAAGGGGATGTCGTCGGCCGGCGGCGGACCGCCGGAGGCGCCACCCGGATTGCCGGCGCTCGGATCGCCACCCCCGCCCGAGCCACCGCGGCCCCCGAGAAACTGCACGGTGAGTGCGTTGATCTCGGTCGTCTGCCGCTTGTTGCCTTCCTTGTCTTCCCACTCGCGGGTCTGGAGCCGGCCCTCGACGTAGGCGCTTCGGCCCTTCTGAAGGTACTGCGCGCAGTTCTCCGCGGCGCGCCCCCAGACGATGATCCGGTGCCACTCCGTGCGTTCCTGGTTGTTGCCGTCCTTGTCGCGCCACTTCTCGTTGGTCGCGAGGGTGAAGTTGGTGACGGCCGATCCGCTCTGGGTGTATCGCAGCTCCGGATCGCGGCCGAGATTGCCGATCAGAATGACCTTGTTGACGCTTGCCATGATGGCTACTCCGTTGGTGTCGGGGTGTCTGCAAATCATCCCGCCGACGCTGGAGCGAGTCAAGCACTCGTTCTCGTCCGGCGAGAAGAACGGCGTTTCATTTCGATCGGATCCGAACCGTTGACGGCCGTTCACGTTGGCTCGTAGCATTCACTGCGCAGGTGCGACCCGGCGGAGCGTCTCGCTTGATGGTTCTACTGCGATTGCTGTTGATCGGTCTCTATGCCGTTTTCTGGGGCGGCATGGCCGCCCTGGTCGGGCCCTTCGATCGCAGCGGAGAGTTCGGCGTCTTCGCCGCGCGCCGCTTCATCCGCTGGGTTCTCGCCAGCTGCCGCGTCGAGGTCGACGTGGCGGGGCTGGGTCACATCGACCCGGACCGCTCTTACGTCGTGATGGCCAACCACCAGAGCCTCTTCGACATCGCCGCCATCGTGGCGACGCTGCCCCTCTCCTTCCGCTTCGTCGCGAAACGGGAGCTGACGCGGATCCCGTTCTTCGGCTGGGGGCTGGTGGCCGCCGGGCACGTGATCGTCGACCGGGGGAATACCGAGGCGTCGGTGCGCAGTCTGCGACGCGCGGCCGAGCGCGTGCGCTCGGGCGTCACGGTCATCATCTTCCCCGAGGGTACGCGCAGCCGGACCGGCGAGCTGCGGCGCTTCCGGAGCGGCGGCTTCCACCTCGCCATGGAGGCCGGGGTCGCGATCCTGCCGGCCACCGTGTCCGGATCGCAGCGCATCAACCAGGCCCACTCGCTCCGGGTCGAGCCCGGACGCATGCACGTCACCTACGGGGAGCCGATTCCGACCGACCGTTGGCCCCCCGAGCGCCGCGCCGAGCTGATCGACCGGGTTCGCGCGGCGATCCTGGCCGGCTTCGACCCCGCCTATCAGGAAGGCCGCGACGCGGAGGACCCCGGTCGGCGGCTTGGCGCTTCGTAGCGCGCCAGACTAACTTGAGGGGGTTTCCCGTCCCGGGGGGGGA
>JBHHVG010000115.1:0-8214 GCA_046754165.1 Myxococcota bacterium | reverse complement strand
GCCCTCGGGCCGATTCCGCTCGATCCAGGCCTCGAGGAGCCGCCGCTCGAGGGTGCTCGCCGCGTCCAGCAGGAAGGCGGCCCGAGCGCCGTCGGTGGCGGGCCAATCGGGCTCCTTGCGCAGGGGCTGCTGGAATGGGGAGGGCGGAGCCATCGGGCCGAATTCTACCACCGCGGCGCTGCGTTCCGGCGGCTATTCGAGCGCCGCGCCCGAGAGAAAATCGACCGCCAGGCCCGCCAGGGTGCGCACGCCGAGGGCCAGCGCAGCCTCGTCCACGAAGAAACGCGGCGAGTGGTTCGGCGCGGCTTCGCTCGCCGACACGCCGGCCGGCCGGCCGCCGAGCCAGACGTACAGGCCGGGAATCCGTTCCTGGAAGAAGGCGAAGTCCTCGGCGCCGGTGCGCGGGAGCGCCCGCACGACGTGATCGCTCCCCGCGATGCGCTCGAGCGTCGGAATCATTCGTGCCGTCAGCGCGGGATCGTTGTAGGTGATGGGGTAGCCGAGCTCGATCTTCACCAGGGCTTCCGCGCCCGCGCTCCGGGCAATGCCGACGGCGGTGGTTCGGATCTCTTCGTGGATCGCCCGGCGCTGCGCCTCGTCGAGTGATCGGATCGTGCCGAGCAGGGAGACCTCTTCCGGAATGATGTTGTGGCGCACGCCGCCGTGGACGGCACCGATCGAGACGACCGCCGGGAGGCGAACGTCGACCCGTCGCGCTGGGATCGCCTGGAGGGCGAGGATGATCCGCGCCGCGACTGCGATGGAGTCGACTCCGTTCCAGGGGTAGGCCGCGTGCGTCTGACGGCCGACGACGCGGATGTCGAGCACGTCCGAGCTCGACATGGCGCCGCCGGAGACGAACGCGAGCTCGCCGACCCGATGCTGTGACACCACGTGCAGGCCGAAGATCGCCTCCGGTGTGGGGTCGTCGAAGGCCCCCTCTTCGAGCATCAGCGCGGCGCCACCGCGCTCGCCGGGAGGTGGGCGCTCCTCGGCGGGCTGGAACACGAAGACGACGCTGCCCGGAAGCCGCTCGCGAACACCGGTCAGCACTTCGGCCACGCCCATCAAGACCGCGGTGTGGACGTCGTGGCCGCAGGCGTGCATCACGCCGACGTCGCGACCGAGGTAGGTCGCACGCACCCTCGACGCGAACGGGAGGTCGACCTCCTCGGTGACCGGCAGGGCGTCCATGTCGGCGCGCAACGCCACCGTGGGCCCGGGCAGGCCGCCGCGCAGTACGCCGACCACGCCGGTGTGCGCGATTCCGCGTCGGACCGAAAGCCCGAGCGCCTCGAGGTGGTCGGCCGCGAGCGCAGCAGTGCGGCGCTCGCGATTGGAGAGCTCCGGGTGCTCGTGGATATCGCGGCGCCATCCCACGACGCGATCCTCGAGGGCGGCTGCGCGTCGGTCGACCTCGGCGGCCAGCGTGCCGGTCGCTTCCTCCGCCCGAGCGTGGCCGGAAGCGAGCAGCGCCGCAACGCACGTTCCCGCGGCGATCCTGCGCGCTCGGCCCACACGGCCTCCCCATCCGTTGCCGTTCGCCCGCGGGTCGGATTCGACTCCGCGCAGGCGTGGCGATCCCGGCACTTCGCAGGGTATCGTCAGCCACTCCTCTCCGCCGCATCCCCAGGGAGGCGTCATGTCCGAGCAACCCCGCTTTCCGCGTGAAGCCTGGTGGCCGCTGCTGGCCGGCCTGTTCTGGCTCTGGAACGCAACGGGCCACGGCTTCATCGGATTCCTGTTCGCGGTGATCCCAGGCTGCCTGCTGCTCGGGTCCGGGGTCTCCATGCTGTTGATGCCGGGAGACCTCCGCATCTCCCAGTTCACGGCGCTCGGCGGCGTGCTCGGTGCCATCTTCTGCCTGCCGGCATTCTTCGTCGTAGGTTTCTATTCGGGGCTGGGCCTCGCGCTCGCGTCCGCCGTGGGGTTCCTGGCGGCCGGAACCCACTCGGTGCGTGCCGAGCCGCCGGTCGCAGGCGTCCCGCTGCCGCAGCCCTCGAGCGCCCTGTCAGCCCAGGTCGCGCTCGACGAGGCCCTGCTCGCGACGATGACCCTGACCAATACGCTGCCGCGCCGCGGGGACCACGCGCGCATCGACGCCGAGATCGCGGAGGCGCGCGACCTCTTCGACGCCAGGGGCTGGCTCGAGAAGCCCGTCGGCTATCACACGCTTCCGCCGCCGCTCGAGAGTCCGGAGCTGCGCCGAGAGCGCGTGCGCGCCATCGAGTTCGAGCACCTGAGCTTCGACAGCGACTACGAACCCCATCCGGACGAGCCCGGGCGCGACCGCTGGCTGGGCTATGGCGCGAATCGCCGCGCCCACGCCTGGGTGAAGCGGCACGAGGACGGGCCGCGCCCCTGGCTGGTGTGCATCCACGGCTATCAGATGGGCATCCCCCTCTATGACCTGCTCGCCTTCGCGCCCGAGTACTACCACGAACGCCTGGGTCTCAACCTGCTGCTTCCGGTGCTGCCCCTGCACGGCCCGCGCAAGGTGCGGCACCGCAGCGGCGCCGGCTTCATCGGCGCCGAGGTGCTGGACACGGTGCACGCGGAAGCCCAGGCGATGTGGGACATCCGGCGGCTGCTCAGCTGGATCCGCGCACAGGGAGACGCACCGACCGGCGTGTTCGGCCTGTCCCTCGGCGGCTACAACGCTGCGTTGCTCTCGTCTCTCGACGAGGAGCTTCGCTGCGCGATTCTCGGCATCCCGCTGACGGACTTCGCGCGCGCGATGTTCCGGCACGCAACGGCGCTCCAGCTTCGCGACGTCGAGGTCGAGGGTATCGATCGGGAACGGACTGCGGAGATCCTGAGCATCGTCTCTCCCCTCGTGCTCGAACCGAAGGTGCCGTTCGAAAGACGCGCCATCTTCGCCGCCGTGGCGGATCGGCTGGTTCCACCGGATCAGCCGCGCGACCTGTGGCATCACTGGGGACAGCCGCGCATGGAATGGTACCAGGGCGGGCACCTGACCTTCCGCGCGCACGCCGCCGTCAGGCGTCTCGTCTCCGAGAGCCTGCGCGGCGCGGGACTCACCGTCTAGGCCAGGCGCCTACCTGGCGGGTTCGAGACGCAGCCAAGCGATCGACGCGATCGCGGCGACGTAGAAGCCGGTGAACGTCCAGAACGCGGGCGCGTAGCTTCCGGTGGTGTCGAAGACCCAGCCCGCGAGGGGTGGGCCCAACACGTGAATGGGGATCTGCACCGGCCGCAGCAGCCCGAGCGCCTTGCCGAAGCTGAGCCTGCCGAACGCCCGCGCCGTCACTGCGCCGTGGAGCGGCACCACGCCCCCCATGCTGAAACCGAAGAGGATCCCGGCGGCGAGCATCGAGAGGAACGTCCCGCTGAGGATGAACAGGACGAGTCCGACCAGCTGTCCGGAGAAGGACGCGGCGATGGCGACGCGGGCATCGACGCGATCGACCAGGCCGCCGAAGATCGGCTTTCCGATCGCCCCGGCGCCGGCTGCGACCGACGCGATCAGCGCCGCGCGCTGGGCCGAGAGGCCCGCGTCGCTCGCGAAGGGCACGAGATGCACGAGGACCGCGGAGAGCGACGAGAAGGCCAGGGCGAAGGGAAACGCGATCGCCCAGAAGTTGCGATTTCGCAGCAGCTCGGCGGTTCTCCAGGTGCGATCGACGCCGCGTCCGCGCTCCGACGGCTCGGGCATCGGCGCGCCACCGTCCGGAAGCAGGCCCATGTCCTCCGGACGGTCGACCACCGTCCACGCCACCAGCGGCACCACGATCGCGATGGTCAGGGCGCTGTAGACCTGGAAGCCGCTTCGCCAGCCGACCGCGGCGATCAGCCAGGTGGCGACGAGGGGCATCACGAGTCCCGAGAAGGAGACGCCGATGGTGGCGATCCCGAGAGCCCGTCCGCGCGTCTGCTCGAACCAGTTGGAGACGAGCTTGGCCGAGGCGAGGCCGCCCATCATCGACATGCCGAAGGCGAACAACGTCCCCATGGTGAGATAGAGCTGCCAGATCGACTCCATGTTCGAGAGCGCCAGAAAGCCGGCGCCGACGGCGACCGCGCCGATGATCATGATGCGGCGGATGGACCGTTGGTCGAGGGAGCGCCCGATGAAGGGTGACGCCAGGGCGCCCACGCCGTTCGAGATCGACAGGGCCAGAGACACCGAGAATCGCGAGCCGTCGAGGTCGGCGGCGATCGGCTTCAGGAAGACGCCGAACGAATAGAAGAAGAAGCCGACGGCGACGAAGTCGACGATGAAGGCCACGCTGACGATGCGCCAGCCGTAGAACCCCAGGTCGGTCGTCTGGGGGGTCGGGGCTCGGGAAGTCCTCGCGGACATGGACGCTCGCCTCAGCGAGGTCGGCCCCGCCGCTTCAGCTGCTCGAGAACCTGCTCGTGGGCGGCGCGGCTCAAGGGGTAGCCCAGCGCCACCCAGATCGCGAGGGCGAGGAAGACCGCCGGTGCGAGAGTGGTCAGCACGCGGATCGTCTGGAGCGCGAGCTCGCTCTGGGCCTCGCGCGGGACGCCGCCGCCGACGTACCCGCAAGCGTCCATGACGAAGCCGATGATCAGCACTGCCGACGCACCGCCGAACTTGCGGAGCAACGTGAAGAAGCCGACGTAGATGCCCTCCCGGCGCTCACCGGTGGCGAGCTCGTCCTCGTCGATGACGTCGCCGAGCATCGCCCACGGCATCAGGTCGGCGACGGCGTAGCCGATGGCCGTGAGTCCCACGATCGCGAACATCGTCCAGCGCGGCCAGGCCGGGTCTGCCAGCAGCATGAACATCATCGAGCCGATCCACCAAGCCGACCCGAACACGAAGATCGACCGCTTGTCGTGTCGGCGTGCGATGCGCAGCCACACCGGCAGACACAGGACGACGAGGACCAGGAACAGCAGCATCGTGACGGGGAAGTCGCCCTCGCGACCCAGCCAGTAGGTGAAGTAGAAGAGCAGCATGGCGCCGATCAGGTCGACGGCGATGCGCGCGAGCACGAACAGGCTCGCGAGCTTGCGATACGACCGATGCTGCATGAGGGCGCGGACACCGTCGCGCAGCCCCAATTGCTGCTTGCCCGCATACTCGGGACGCTCGAAGCTGACCCGAAAGACGCCGAGCCACGGGATCACCAGCCACACGCCCAACACACAGCCCGCGAACAGCCAGCCGTCACTTCCGCCTCCCAGGCCATCTGCCAGCGGCTTCATGCCCACCGCCACGAGGGTCCCGAGGACCGCGGCGCCAGATCGGAAGGCGTTGAGCGACGTGCGTTCATCGTAGCTGTTGGCCATCTCGGGCAGCAGCGCCATGTAGGGAATCGAGAGGACGGTCATCGCGAGGCTCAGGAGGACGTAGATGCTCGCGTAGTAGACGAACTTTCCCCCCTGGCTCGCGAACGGCGCATCGAGCCACATCAGCGCGAAGAACGCGCCGAACGGCAGCGCGCCCAGCAAGAAGTAGCCCCGGCGCCGCCCGACCTTCCAGCGCGTGAGGTCGGAGATGCGGCCCATGGTCGGGTCGCTCACCGCGTCCACCGCGCGGGCCACCCAGACCACGGCACCGGCCAGGGCCGGTCGCAGATCCGCGACGTCCGTCAGGAACTTGAAGTAGAGCAGCGACGCCGCCGAGAGCGCCAGGTTGACCGTGTGGTCGCCGGTCGCGTAGATGATCTTGGTGGAGAGGCCGAGCCGTCCGTTTCGGCCGCCGGTCTGGGCCACGGGCGCATCCGCTTCGTCGACACTCAACGGCATCTCTCCTGAAGCGACGCGTACGGCCGGACGATGCCAGAACCGCGGCCCCGCGTCACCCGACTCGACTTCTCGCGGCGGGATTCGTCTCGCCCAGCTCTTCCAACCGGGGCCGTTGCGGAGCATAATCGCCGGGCGAAGGAGTCTCGTGGCGCGGCCGAACGCGCCGCAGGGAGCCTGGATCGGCGCTTCGACGAGACCTTGCTACGAGGCTGCAAGAAGATGAGCAGCGAACCGGTGGACGTGAGCGCCCATCAGAAGCACCTCGAACCCTCTGCGGAGATCGCGTCCTAGTGGCGCTGCCGTCCCCGGCCGCGCGCCGCGCCGCACTCGCCGGCCTGCTGCTGGTGTTGACCGCGGTGGCCTATGCGCGGGTCGTCGAGAATGGCTTCATCTGGGACGACGACGTCTACGTCTACGAGAATCCGAACCTGACGTCGCTGGCTGGGCTGCGGCGGATCTGGCTCGAGCTCGGAGCGACGCCCCAGTATTACCCGCTGGTCCACACGAGCTACTGGGTGGAGCACGCGCTCTGGGGTCTCGACCCACGCGGCTACCACGTGGTCAACGCGCTGCTCCACGCGCTCGGTGCGCTGTTGCTGTGGCGTGTACTCGCGCGGCTCGCCGTCCCCGGAGCCTGGCTCGCGGCCGCCATCTTCGCCCTCCACCCGGTGAACGTCGAATCCGTCGCCTGGGTCACCGAGCGCAAGAACGTGCTGTCCGGCGCGCTGTACCTCGCAGCGCTCCTCGCCTACCTCCGCTCGGCCGGCTTCGGCCCCGACCCTCCAGACGAATCCCGGGCGAACCGCTATTACGCGTTGTCCCTGGTGGCCTTCGCCGGTGCCTTGCTCAGCAAGACGGTGACGGGCTCCCTGCCCGCCGTGATCCTGCTGCTGACGTGGTGGAAGCGGGGGCGCGTCGGCTGGCCCGACGTCCGCCAGCTCGCGCCCTTCTTCGCGTTGGTGGTTGCGTTCGGGCCGCTCACGCTGTTGCTGGAGAAGCAGCTCGTGGGTGCGAAGGGGTGGGAGTGGGATCACTCCGCCCTCGAGCGGGTTCTGATCGCCGGGCGGGCCCTGTGGTTCTACGCGGCGAAGCTCGTGTGGCCACATCCGTTGATCTTCAACTATCCGCGCTGGGAGATCGATGCGGGCCGTGCACTTTCCTACCTCTATCCCGCCGCCGCGGTGGCGTTGGGGGTGGGGCTTTGGGCGGCGCGCGAGCGAATCGGCCGCGCGCCGCTCGTCGCGACGCTGGTGTTCGCGGGCACGCTGTTCCCGGCGCTGGGGTTCTTCGACGTCTACCCGATGCGCTACTCCTTCGTCGCGGATCACTTCCAATACCTCGCCGGCGCTGCACTGATTGCGCTCTTCGCCGCCGGAGCCGTCGGTCTCGCCCGCCGCCTGTTCCCAGGAACTGCGCTCCCACCGTCCATCGCAGCTGCCGCTCTCCTGGCGGTGCTCGGAATCCTCACCTGGCGCCAGGTTCCGATCTACCGGGATCACGAGACACTGTGGCGCGACACGCTCGCGAAGAACCCGGAGTCCTGGATGGCACTCGATACCCTCGGCGTGATCCACCAGCGTCGCGGTGAGCTCGACCGTGCGATCTCATACTTCCGCGAATCGGTCCGCGTCTGTCCGGAGCAGCCCGAGGCCTACAACAATCTCGGGATTGCTCTACGCATGGGCGGCAAGCTCGACGAGTCGATCGCGGTGTTGCGCCAAGCCCTCGAGCTGGACCCCGATTACCACCTCGCCCAGAACAGCATCGGCCTTGCCCTCCACGCGCTCGGAGAATACGAGCTGGCCGCCGACCACTTCCGCCGCGCCCTCCATGTCCACCCGGCGTTCGCCGCTGCGCACACCAACCTCGGGATCACCCTCGCCGCTTCCGGCCGCCGGGACGATGCGATCGAGCACCACCGGATGGCGTTGCAGCTCGATCCGGGCCTCGCGCAGGCCCACAACAACCTGGCCGTGCTGCTGTTGAGGGAGCGGGAGTTCGGCGAGGCGATCCGACACCTCGCGATGGTCGTGAAATTGGATCCAGACTCGGCCGAGGCGAAGCAGAAGCTGCGGGCGGCGCGCCGGCTGGCGGCTCGTTCGAGGAAGCCGCAGCCGGGAACGGAATCTCGCTAGCTATTGCGGCCCGGGTGACGAACGGACACCCTGTTCGCGGCTGGGGCACAGGATGAATCGGAATCGAGACGCCGAGAGCAGAGACAACGCATCGGAGGCCCGATCCGTCCGGGTCGCGATCACCGTGCTCGTGCCGGTCTACAACGAGGAAGAGGGCATCCTCGACACGCTCGAGGCGCTGAAGCGGGTGCTCGCTGCGGCGGCGCCGGCCGCCGAGATCATCGCCATCGACGACGGCTCCACGGACCGCACCGCGCCGCTGCTCGCTGGCTGCGAGGGCGTGAGAGTCGTCACCCATGACGACAACCGGGGCTACGGCGCGGCCCTGAAGACGGGCATC
>JBHHVG010000114.1:0-8302 GCA_046754165.1 Myxococcota bacterium | reverse complement strand
GTCCGAGGCTGCAGGCGCTGCGAGACGACCCGGCCCTGCAGCCTCGGACCGAGTTCGCGCAGGGCCGCGTCCGCAGCGTCGCGGAAGGCGATCGGATCGCTCGCGGTGTCGGTGTCGACGAGGCCGAGCTCGGCGAGATGCGCGCGCAGCGCGTCGTCGTGGATGATGTCGAAGAAGCTCGAGCGATTGAGGGCGTTGTCCACGGCGCCGTTCTCCACGTAGGTCCAGAAGAGCGTATCCCCCTGGAGCGCCTGGATGCGCGGGTCGTCGATCAGTGCCCCGAGCTCCGCGATGGACGCCGCCGGCCGCGAGGCCATGCGCGCGAGAAAACGGGCGTCGGGGCCCTCGCCGTCGACCGCGGCCAACACCCCCGCCTCGACCACGGACTCCGTCACCTCGGCCGCGCGCGACGATCCGAGCTCGGGAACAAAGGGAGCCAAGCCGGCGCTGCGAAACGCGTCGAGCCAGATGGCGAGCATGCACAGCAGCAATACGACGACGCCTCCGCGCAGCGCCCCGAATCCCATGCCGATGAGCCGGTCGCCCGCGCTGCGCGAACCGTTGCGACGACGCCGCTCGCGGCGCTTGAGAACCGCAGACGCGATCCCCAGCCCGAAGTAGCCGACGAAGAAGGCCGCCACCCCGGCCAGCGGCGGTCCGACGAACTCCGAAAGCCCCAGCCGCTCGGCCGCAGACGCGCCGTAGTGGGTGGCGGCGAAGATCGCGGCCGCGTAGGCGCCCAGCAGCGTGATCACGCTGAGAGCCGAGGCCAGCCCGCCGCGAACCGCGCCCGCCAGACCGAAGCACGCCAAGACCACCAGCACGAGGGTATCGAGCCACATCTCATCGAATCCATCGGCGGAGTCGCCCGTCGGCTGAAGGACCGGGCGCGAGAGTCCGAAGAGGGGGCCGGGATTGGACGCCGGAATTCCACCCTGCGCGTGGGACGAGAAGACCCCTATCTTCTCGTCCAGACGGCACGCTGGGTTCGGAGTCGGAAGATTGGGTCAGCAGCTCCTGGCAGCACTCGACCTCGGCGGCGGCAGCGTCCGCTGCCTCGTCGTCGACGTGGCGTCCCGCCGGATCGCTTCTGCCCGCCGTCGCACGCGATTCATCCGCGATCCCGATCTTCCCGCCGCCTCGCAGATCGACTCTGAAGCGGCCTGGTCCCTGCTCGGGGAGTGCGTGCGCGAGGCTCTCCGCGCCCTCGACGCCGACCCCGTCCAGGTCGCCGGCATCGCCGCCACGAGCATGCGCCACGCGAGCGCCCTCCTCGATGCCGATGGGCGCGAGGTCCTGGTCACGAGCAACCAGGACGCGCGGGGGCTCGGCGAGGCACTCGGCCTCGCCGAGCGCGACGGGGAAGATCTCTACCGGCGGACGGGACATTGGCCGAACCCGGTGCAGGCCGCCGCGCGCCTGCGATGGCTCGTCGCCGAGGATCCCGACCGCTGGCGCCGTGCCGACACGCATCTCGCACTCAGCGACTGGCTCGCCTTCCGCCTGTGTGGCGAGCTCGCCTGCGAGCCGTCGCAAGCGAGCGAGACGCTGCTCTGCGACCTCGAGACCCGCGACTGGGCCTGGGATCTGATCGAACGCGCCGGACTCCCGCGCGGCCTCTTTCCCTCGATTCGCGCAGCCGGCAGCCGGCTTGGCGAGCTGCGGCCCGATGCAGCGGCGGCCCTCGGGCTCGTGGCCGGCATCCCCGTGGCGGTGGGCGGCGGGGACACCCAGTGCGGACTGCTCGGCGCGGGGGTCGTTCGCGCCGGGGAGCTCTGCATCGTGGCGGGCTCCACGGCTCCCGTTCAGCTCGTGGTCGATCGGCCGGTGCTCGACGGCGAGGCGCGACTCTGGTCCTCGCACCACCTGGTGCCCGGACATTGGATCGTCGAGAGCAACGGCGGCGGCATGGGAACGGCACTCGAGTGGATCGGCGGCCTGCTGTACCCCGACGCGATCCACCCGGTCATCAGCCTGCTGGCCGAGGCCGCCGCCTCGCGCCCCGGCGCGGCCGGCATGGTGTCGAGTCTCGGCGCCGAGGTCATGAACGCGCGGCAGATCGGCCTGCCGATCGGCAACCTGACGATGACCACCCTGGCGGGTGCCGACGATCCCGGACGGAGACGGCATCTGGCGCGCTCCGTCGTCGAGGGTCTCGCCTTCGCGATCCGCGCGAACGTCGCCCAGATCGAAGCGGCGGCCGGCGCGCCGGCCACGACCGTGCACATCGGCGGCGGCCTGGCGCGCAACACCTTCTTCACACAGCTGGTGTGTGACGTGCTCGGCCGCCCCCTCGAGATCGCCGCCACGCCCGAGATCACGGCCCTCGGCGCTGCGGTCTGCGCCGGCGTCGGCGCCGGCCTCTTCGACGACCTGCCCGCGGGAGCGGCGGCGCTCGCCGAGCCTTCGCGGCGGCAGCATCCCGGCGACGACGCCGCGACCTACGCCGAGCTCTTCCTGGCCTGGGAGGGGCTGCGGCAGGCGCGGGCCGAGGCCGACGCGGCGGCCGCGGCCATCGTCGTCCGCGGACTGCTCGACCAGGCGGCCGGCGAGGCTCCCGATCCGGCCGACGCCTTCCGACCCAGGATCCTCGTCACCGCGGAACTCGACGAAGAGGGACTCGACGCCCTGCGCGCCATCGGCGACGTGGAATACGCGAGCTTCAAGCAGGCCATGCGCCTGCTCACCGGTCCCGCGCTCGCCCGCGCGCTCTCCGGCGTCCACGTCTTCGTCACGGAGGTCGATGTGGTCGACGCCGGCGCGCTCGCCGCGGCAGACGACCTGCGCGTCGTGGCGGTGTGCCGCGGCGACGCGGTCAACATCGACCTCGACGCCTGCGACGCCCTGGGAATCCCCGTGCTCAACACCCCGGGCCGCAACGCCGACTCGGTCGCGGACCTGGCCCTCGCCTACCTGTTGATGCTCTCCCGGCGCATGCCCGAGGCCACGGCCTTTCTGAGGGAGCCCGGCGGCGAAGCCGGAGACATGGGCCGCATGGGGCGCGCCTTCACCAGCCTCCAGGGCCACGAACTCTGGCGCAAGACCGTTGGGTTGGTCGGCATGGGATCGGTGGGGCGCAAGGTGATCGAGCGGCTGCGTCCGTTCGGTGTGCGCTGCCTCGTCGCAGATCCGTACGTCGACGCCGACGCCGTGCGGCTGGCGGGCGCCGAACCGGTGGATCTCGACGATCTGCTCCCGCAGAGCGACTTCGTTTCACTCCACGCGGCGGTCACCGCCGAGACGATCGGCCTCATCGGGGAGCGCGAGCTCGCACGGATGCGCTCGGGGAGCCACCTCATCAACACGGCCCGCGCGGCCCTCGTCGATCAGGACGCCCTGATCGACGCCCTCGCCTCCGGTCACCTCGGTGGCGCAGCCCTCGACGTCTTCGACGTGGAACCGCCGGCTTCGGACGACCCGCTGCTCGCCTTCCCCAACGTGATCGCCACGCCCCACATCGGCGGCAACACCGCCGAGGTCGCCACCCACCAGGGCCGCATCATTGCCGACGATCTCGCGCGCATGCGCGCCGGTGAGCGGCCCCGGCACGCGCTCAATCCGCAGTCGCTCACGAGCTTCGCGTGGGAGACGGCGCGACCGGCCCCCAGCCAGGCGCTGCGCGAGGAGCTCTCACGGCGGGAGCGGCCGGCCGTCACGGACCTCCAGAAGAAGGCCCCGCGCAAGCCCGCCGCGCGGGCACGCGCCGAGACCGCCGCGGCGACCGCCGGGACGCCCGCCCCTTCGGCTGACGTGGACGCGCTGCGCTCGGTCATGGAGCGCATCGTCAGCCGCTTCCTCGAAGAGCTGACGGGAGACTCGCAGCTCCGGGAGTTTGCCGCGGGTCGCGACGTGGTGCTCCACTTCGCGCTCACGGATCTCGGCCTGGATTTCTACCTCGGCTTCCGGGACGACGCGCTGGTCGGTGGCCTGGGCGTGCCGGAGGCCGCGGCCGATGTCCTGCTGAAGCTGCACGCCGACCTCTTCGACGGCATGTTGACCGGACGCCTGAACGCCATGCAGGCCGCGATGAACGGCGAGCTCTCCTTCAGTGGTGACACCGCCAAGGCCATGACCCTGAACGAGATCCAGCCGGACATGGCGCGCGTCTACGCTGCGGTGATCGAGGAGCTCGGGCCTCCCGGAGATCTCGCGGCGCTGGCCCGGACGGAGCTCGCCGCGGCGCCCGCGAGCACCGGCGCCGTTCCGTCAACGAGCTCTACGCCGCCCAGCTCATCACGGCGACCGGAGGCAACGTGAGCGTCCGCGCCGGCTCTCCGGACGAGGCCTGGATCACCCCGAGTCAGCTCTTCAAGGGCGACCTGCGGCCCGAGATCCTGGTGCGCATCGGCATGGACGGACGCGCTCTCGACGAGGGCACGCGATCGCCTTCGAGCGAAGCGCTGATGCACACCGCCGTGCTCCAGGCCAAGCCCGAGGCCCAGGCCGTGATCCATTGCCACGCGGCGAACGCCACGGTGCTCGTGAACACCGGTCTGCCATTCCTGCCGATCTCGACCGAGGCCGCCTTCTTTGCCGACATCGGGCGGATTCCGTTCGTGATGCCCGGCACCCAGGATCTCGCCGACGCCATCGTCGAGGCCATGGGCGGCGGCTGGGCGGTCTTGATGGGCAACCACGGCCTGCTGGTGGCGGGACGGACCCTGCGCCGCGCCGCGGACATGGCGGAGATCATCGAGCGGACCGCGGAGGTCATCGTCGCCTGCCACGCCGTCGGCCGCGAGCCCACGGTCCTACCGCCGGAGACCGTGGAGATGCTCTCCAAGATGGGCGACCTGATGGCCTGAGGCGCGTCGCGACCCGTCCATCCGACGGCGCGCACGCGAGCGCCTACACTCCGTTTCCGATGCACGTACACGGCGATCAGCAGGGCGAGAGCCGCGGGAACCAGCGCCGCCTCGGCGTCGCACTCGCACTGGCCGGCGGCTACATGGTCGCCGAGGTCATCGGCGGAATCCTCACCGGCTCCCTGGCCCTGCTGGCCGACGCAGGCCACATGCTCTCCGACGTCTTCGCGCTCAGCATGAGCGCCGTGGCGATGCGGATCGCGCAGCGCCCGCCGACGCCGAGCCGCACCTACGGCTTCTACCGCAGCGAGATCCTGGCGGCCCTGGGACACGGCGTCCTGCTCGTCTGCGTCTCCATCGCGATCTTCGTCGAGGCCTGGAACCGGCTGGGAGAGCCGCACGAGGTCGCCGGCGGTGCCATGGCCGTCATCGCGGCAGGCGGCCTGGTCGTCAACCTGATCGGACTCGCGGTGCTGAACGCCGGCCGCCACCAGAACCTGAACGTTCGCGGCGCCTGGCTGCACGTGTTGAGCGACGCCCTCGGCAGTGTCGGCGCCCTCGCCGCCGCGGGCGCAATCTGGGCCTTCGGGTGGATGTGGGCCGACACCGTCGCCTCCGTCGCCATCGGATTGCTGGTGATCTACTCCTCCTGGACCCTGCTGCGCGAAGCTCTGGACATCCTCATGGAGGGCGCCCCGGCCCACATCGACGTGCCGGAGATCCACCGGGCGATCGCCGAGGTCCCGGGAGTGCTCGCCGTTCACGACCTGCACGTCTGGACGATCACCAGCGGCATGGTCGCGCTGTCCGGTCACGTAGTCGCCGAAGACGGCGAGTCTCACGCCCCGCTGCTCCAGATCATCTGCAATCGTCTTCACTCGGGCTTCGGCATCGAGCACTCGACCATCCAGGTCGAGTCGACCGATTTCGATGAGCCCGGCGCGGTCTGTGCGAAGGCCTCGGACGGCTGAGACTGGCGACCGCAGCAGCCATGGCGGACCATCCGATCAAAGGGAAGGGACGCCCATGCCCGAGAAGCGGGTGCTGCGAAAGACGAAGCTGATCGCGACGATCGGGCCGGCCTGCGACTCGTTCGAGACGATCAAGGCGATGATCCGCGCCGGCATGAACGTCGCGCGCCTGAACTTCTCTCACGGCACCCACGCGGAGCACCGCAAGCGCCTGGAAACGATCCGACAGGCCGCCGCCGAGCTCGACGCGAACGTCGCGATCATGCTCGACACCAAGGGCGTGGAGATCCGCACCGGCCGTCTGCGCGGTGGCAGCGTCGAGCTCGAGACGGGCCAGCGCTTCACGCTCTATACCGACGACCGCCTGGGCGATGCGACCGGCGTGTCCGTGTCGCATCGCGAGCTCCCGCGCGAGCTCGCCGAGGGCGCCAAGATCCTGCTGGACGACGGCGTGATGGAGCTCAGCGTCCGCGAGATCGCTGCGGACTCGGTGCATTGTCAGGTCACCCGGGGTGGGCGGCTGGAGGATCGCAAGGGCGTCAACGTCCCGGGAGCATCGTTCGATCTGCGCTCGGTGAGCGCCGAAGACCGCGACGATCTGCTCTTCGCCATCGAGCACGACATCGAGTACATCGCCGCGTCGTTCGTCCGCAATGCCGCCGACGTCCTCGACATCCGCAATTTCATCGGGGATCGCGGCCCGTCGATCCCGATCATCGCGAAGATCGAGAACAAGGAAGGCGTCGAGAATCTCGACGAAATCGTCGCAGTCGCCAACGGCACGATGGTCGCCCGAGGCGACCTCGGCGTGGAGATCCTGCTGCCCCGGGTCCCGATGGTCCAGAAGAAGATCATCCAGACCACGGTCATGAACGGAAAGCCGGTCATCACCGCCACGCAGATGCTCGACTCCATGCAGCGCACGACCTCTCCGACCCGGGCCGAGGTGAGCGACGTGGCCAACGCGATCTTCGACGGAACCTCGGCCGTGATGCTTTCCGGCGAGACCGCGGCCGGCGCGTATCCGGTCGAGGCCGTCCGTACCATGGCGACGCTGGCGCGGGAGGCCGAGGCCTCCCTGGCGGAGTACGGCGCGCTCCAGCACATCCTGCCCGAGCCGTCGAACGTGGTGACCGAGGCTGTCAGCCAGGCGGCCATCACCATGGCGAACCACCTGGAGGCGGCTGCGATGATCGCGCTGACCGAGAGCGGCTTCACGGCGCGCTCTATCTCCAAGTACCGCCCGAACTCCCCCATCCTCGCCGTCACGCACTCCCCGGCCGTCGTCCGCAAGCTCGCGATGAACTGGGGAGTGACCGGCGTGCTCTGCGAGGGAGACCCCCGGGACGACACGATGGTCGAGCTCGCCATCGCCCGCGGCCGCGAGCTCGGCTGCATCCAGACCGGCGACGTGGTCGTCGTCACCGCCGGCGTGGACCGGGAGACCGGCAGCACCAACACCATCCGGGTGGTGACCGTCCCGACCTGAGCCCGCATCCGCCGCGACTGCCCAATTATTGATCAATGCCTGCCCGCTTTCCGGGCGCTATCGGGGCGGTGAAACGCGAATCGGGCCTCAGCGCCGTACCCGTGCCTTCACACCTGGGTCGAAGCTGGCACATCGCTTGCTTCCGTTTCCGCCGATCGCGCCCGCCACGAGGCGCATCCGTTCGCCAAACTGGAAGAGGAGAGGCACATGCACTCACGAATTCGCGCCACCGCGGCCCCGCTGCTCGCGATCGCTGCGCTGCTCTTCGCGGGAATCGCCTCGGGGCAGGAGGTCGAGGTCGCAGAGATCGAGGTGGCGCAGCTCAGCGCCGGCGACACGGCCTGGATGCTGACGAGCAGCGCCCTCGTCCTGCTGATGACCCTGCCCGGCCTCGCGTTGTTCTACGGCGGCCTGGTCCGCTCCAAGAACGTGCTGTCGGTCCTGATGCAGTGCCTGATCTCCGCGGGGGCGATGGGGGTGCTGTGGGTGGTCGCGGGCTACAGCCTGGCCTTCGGGGAGGGAGGCCGCTTCATCGGCGACGCCAGCATGCTGATGCTATCGGGCATCACGCCGGACTCCCTGTCCGGAACGATTCCGACCTACGTCTTCGTGATGTTCCAGGGCATGTTCGCCATCATCACGCCGGCCCTGATGCTGGGCGCCTTCGCCGAGCGCATGCGCTTCAGTGCCTTTCTCGCCTTCATCACCATCTGGCTCTTCCTGGTCTACGTCCCGCTGGCGCACATGGTGTGGGGCGGCGGCTGGATCGGCGCGGAGCTCGGGGCCCTCGACTTCGCCGGAGGGCTGGTGGTCCACATGTCGAGCGGCTTCTCGGCCCTGGCCGCGGCGGTCTTCCTCGGCAAGCGCCGCGGCTACGGCCGCGAGCCGATGCCGCCGCACAGCCTTCCCCTCACGGTCATTGGTGCCTCCCTGCTGTGGGTCGGGTGGTTCGGCTTCAACGCGGGCAGCGAGCTCGCCGCCGACGGCACGGCCGGGCTGGCCTTCCTGACGACCAACACCGCCACGGCCACGGCCGT
>JBHHVG010000113.1:0-8415 GCA_046754165.1 Myxococcota bacterium | reverse complement strand
GTGACGTCAGGTGCTGGAAGCTCTCCGTGAGCACCCCGCTCTGGGCGAAGGTGGCCATGTCGAGCTCGCGCTGGCGGTACCACGCGTCGAGGCGTTGGTCGACGCCGTGGAGCGCATTGAGAAACTTGCGATCGACTTCGCGGCGCAGGAATGCGCTGATCGAACCGGTGGAGAGCCACGTGACGAGGAGTGTCGTCATGAGAGTCGCCACCAGCACGGACATCACCATCCGCGAAGAAAGGCTCGCGAACGGGCGCCGTAGAATCGCAGCGCTGCGATCCGTTGCGGCCCAGCGGTGGTTCTCTTCCGCGCGCTCAGGCATCCGATACACGTCCCCACAGAAAGCATCGGCAATCCACGCGCAGCACTTGATGGGAAAAGGACCCGGATGCTCGCGCTCTTGCGGGGCGGCGTCCGCGGGCCGCCTCCGCCGCGTTTCGGGGCCGTTGGCGGCGTTTCGTGGGGCCTGGCCGGGCGCTAGATGCGCTCGATGATCGAGGCGATGCCCATGCCCCCACCGATGCACATGGTGACGAGACCGGTCGTCCGGTCGCGCCGCTCGAGCTCGTCGATCAGCGTCCCGATCAGCATGCCGCCGGTGGCTCCGAGCGGATGGCCGAGCGCGATCGCGCCGCCGTTGACGTTGACGCGGTCGTGATCGAGTCCGAGGTCGCGCATCGTCTTCAACGGGATCGCCGCAAAGGCTTCGTTGATCTCCGCCAGATCGATGTCACCGATCTGCATGCCCGCCTTCGCAAGACAGCGCTCGCTGGCCGGCGTCGGGGCCGTCAGCATGATCACCGGCTCTGTGGCCGCGGTCGCCGTCGCGACGATCTTCGCGCGCGGGGCCAGGCCGTGGCTCCTGGCATACTCCGGAGTCGCGAGCAGCACGGCGCTCGCACCGTCCACCACTCCGGAGGAGTTTCCGGCATGGTGGACGTGTGGGATGGATTTCACTTGCGGGTAGCAGGAGAGCGCGCGCTCATCCATGCTGCGCGTGTCGCTCTTCGGGACATAGGCCCCCATCGCCTCGAACGACGGCGGCAGGTTCGCGAGCGATTCGGCAGTCGTTCCGGGCCGCGGGTGCTCGTCGGTCTCGAGTGCGATCTCGCCGTTCGCGTCGACCACCGGCAGGAGGCTCTTGTCGAAACGGCCCTCCTTCATGGCGACCTGGGCGCGGGCCTGGCTCTCCGCTGCGAAGGCGTCGAGGTCGGCACGGCTGAACCTCTCTATCGCCGCGATGAGGTCGGCAGAGATACCCTGGGGTACGACCGGATACTTCTCGGACAGCGCCGCGTTGTGTCCGTCGAGCCCGGCCTTGTCGGAGCCCATCGGGACGCGCGACATCGACTCGACGCCGCCGCCTACCACCAGAACCTGCTGGCCGGACATCACGCCCATCGACGCGAAATTGACGGCCTGCTGACCGGAACCGCAGAAACGGTTCAGCGTGACGCCGGTCGCGCTGTCGCAGGGCCAGCCGGCGGCGAGGACGGCGTTGCGGGCGACGCAGGCGCCCTGCTCGCCGACCGCAGAGACGCAGCCCGCTACCACGTCCTCGACATCGGCCGGATCGATGCCCGTCCGCTTCTGGAGGGCATTCAGGCATTGGGCGAGCAACTGCTGTGGGTGGATGCCCGAGAGCGCCCCGACTTCGGCCTTGCCGCGGCCGCGCGGTGTCCGGACTGCATCGATGATCCACGCCTCGCCCATGGTCTGATCTCCTCCGCTGAAACGACCGCTCTCGACGGGGGACGAGTCTACCAATACACGGAAGCCGACGCACCGAGAAGCCGCGACTCAGGCGAACGCGCGTGTCACGAACCAGAAGATGCCGAGGCCGCAGACGCCGGCGGACGTGGCCTCCGCCAGCCATCGCCCCGCATCTTCGCCGTGCCGTCGGGAGACGGCGCGCAGCAACGGCCAGACCACGGCGACGACGGCGAACTGTCCGGCCTCCACTCCGAAGTTGAAGCCCACCAGCGCGGCGACGAGACGCTCCGGCGGCAGCGCCATCTCCGCGAGGACACCCGCGAAGCCGAAGCCGTGGATCAACCCGAAGGCGCACGCGACCGCGGCACGCAGTCGCGCGGGCCGGGACGACACACGCAACAGCGCGAAGTGGCACATCGCGAAGAGCGCGAGCCCGACGACGGCGTGGACCGGAACGGCACCTGCGCCGGTGAAGACGAGAACTGCCAGGGCGACCGTCACCACCGCGGGGATCGCGCGCCGTCGGCCGGAAAGAAGCCAGCTGTTCTCGGCGGCAACCAGGGCGATGGAGAATCCGATCAGCGCTTCGACGATCTGCGCCTCCGGCTGGACCAGCCCCAGAACCGCCAGCCCCAGCGTCACGCTGTGGGCGGCGGTGAAGCTCGTGACCAGCAGCGCGACCTCGCCGACCGTCGACGCCAACAGCAGCAGGGCGATCACGAACGCGAGGTGGTCCCAGCCGGAGAGGATGTGCTCGACGCCCAGCGCGAGGTAGTCGGAAAACGACGTGCCGCCGATGGCGGCGGCGCTCGCCTGCTGTGGTGCCTGGAGCACCCATTCGGTCTCGCCCTCGGACAATACCCGCTCGACCGTCCGCCCGTCCTGGACGATGCGTGCGAAGTGGAGGTGTGAGGGCGCGACGTCGAGGAGCAGACGGCTGCGGACTGCCCGCGGACCCGAACCCGCACAGGAGATCGTCCAGCTGTAGACCACCCATCCCGTCGACCCCCGGAGCGGCGTCGGCTGCTTCACCGGGGCGCACGCACCCGATGCGCCCTCGAGAACGAGCTGGCTCGACAACAGCCGCCCGACGCGATCGGAGTCCACCCGGGAAGCGGTGGGGTCGAGGCCGAGCCTCGTGAGATCGAGGCGCGACACTCTCGCCCGTACGCTCGCACCAGATTCGCCGAGCTCCCACGTCGAGTACGACACGCTGCGTCCGTGACCGGACGCGACTCCGGCGAGCAGCAGCGAGCCTGCCGCCACGAGCCACAGCGCACCGCGGCCGCGGCGCCTCATGGCGCGAGGTCGGCGGACTGCACGTCGCCTTCACGGCGCAGATCGTCGAGCAACTGGCGCACCGCGGCGTCTCCGGCGCGCCGCTTCATCTCGTTGCGGACCTCGGTCTCGATGTCCTCGAACCGCGGCGCCTCGCCGCCCGAACGCGCGCGAAGCAGCAGCACGCGGGCGCCCCGTTGGCCAACCACCGGGTCGCTGACACCACCGATCGGCAGCGCCTCCACCGCGCGCAGGCCCGTGGGGCCGATGTATTCGCGCAGCTTGGCGGGGGGGAGCGCGGACTCGGGAACCGGCGCCACCTGCGGATCGCCGAACTCGGCGTCCACCACATCGAAGGCCTCGCCGGCGCGCAGCCGTTGCGAAGCCTGTCGCGCGCGAGAGAGAGCCTCTTGTTCGCTGCGGGTCGGCTCGGCGGCCACCCACAGCGACTCCACCCACAGGCGTGCAGGCGAGCGAAAGAAATCGGAGTTCGCCTGGAAGAACTCGCGCGCCTCGTCGGCGCCGGGATCGGTCCCGTCGACGGACGCGACCTGGGCCGCCAGCACCGCAAACACGAAATCCGAACGGATGCGGCGGTCACTGCGCGCGAGTCCGAGGGATGCGCCGTACTGGACGAGCAGCTCTTCTTCGATGAGGCGGTCGAGTATGTGCCGGCGATCGTCGTCCGACAGCGGCGATCGTCGGTCGGAGCCGAGAGCCGCAACGGCCCGCTCGTAGTCGCGCTCCGAGATCGGGACGCCGTTGACCCGGGCGACCACGCCCGCTGGCAGCGCGTCACCACCCGGGACGGACAGGAGGCTCGACATGGCGAGGGCGATTCCGGCCGCGGCTCCCGCTGCCAACAGCCACTGGGCGCGGCGCGCCTGGTGTTCGGTCGGATCGCCCGGGCTCACTCCGCGCTGTCTCCTCGCGGGAGCGGACGATGGGTGATGACGAACTCTTCGACCGGCACGCCGCCGATCAGGTGCTCCTGGATGATGCGCTCCAGGACCTCGGGCGAGCACGAGTGATACCAGGTGCCGTCGGGGTAGACGACCGCAACCGGGCCGTAGATGCAGACACGCAGGCAGTTCGCCTTCGTGCGGTAGACGCCACCACCCCTGGTGAGGCCCAGCTCCTCCAGCCGGGCCTTCAGGAAATTCCAGGACGCGAGACTCGCCGTGCGATCGCTGCACTTGGGCTCGGTCTGGTCAGCGCACAGGAAGATGTGGCGCTCGATCTGCTCGATCCCGAGTCCGTTGACGGTGACCTGCAACCGCTCGTTCTTCAAGACCGTCGACTCCCGAAGCCCGGACCGGACCCTCGTCAGGATGCCCGGTTCGCGCCGGCCACCCCCGCGTCCTCTGCCATCGGCGCGGCCGCGAGACGGGTCGCCCTGCCGTTCGCCACGTGGTAGACGCGATCCGCCACTTCGAGCAACGCCGGCTGGTGGGAGATCGCGATCACCGCAGACTGCCCGCGCAGCTCCTGGATCGCGGCCCACACCGCCGCCTCGCTCTCTAGATCGAGGGCGGCGGTCGCCTCGTCGAGCACGACCAGCCGCGGCTGGTGGAGGATCGCGCGCGCGATCGCGATGCGCTGGCGCTGGCCGCCGGAGAGCGCCGATCCCCGTTCGCCCACCAGCGTGTCGAGGCCCGCGGGCAGGGCGGACACGAAGTCCCAGGCGTGGGAGGCCTTCAGCGCGACTTCGATTTCCTCCCGAGTGACATTCGGATCGCCCAGGGCCACGTTCATCGCGACCGTGTCGTGGAGCAGGAACATCTCTTGGGGTACGTACCCCACCTGCTGCCGCCAGCTCGCGAGGTCGATCTCGCCGAGGCGCACGCCGTCGACCAACACGTCGCCGCTCCGGGGCACCAGCAGGCCGACGACGAGATCGACGATCGTGGTCTTGCCACCCCCCGACGGACCGGTCAGCGCGGTGATCTCGCCTCTCGGAATCTCCAGCGACAGCCCGTCGAACACGACAGTGTCCCCATAGCGGACGCAGATGTCCCGAAGCTCGACGGAACGTTCGAGCGCGGCAGAAGCGCCCCCAGTCGTGACCTCGTTCGCGCGCTCGGCACCCTCGATCGTGTCCATCAGCGACCAATAGGCGCTTTCCTGGACCGCGACCCGCTGGTAGCGCCGCTGCGCCCGATTGAGGCAGTCGAGGGTGCGTTGGACGAGAATCAACATCACGCCCATCGCCGCGATGTTGAAGCCGAGCAGGCCCATCCCGAAGATGGCGAGGCACAACATTCCGACCATGATCGGCTCCTGGAGAGCCGCAATCGCCTCCCGCGAAAACACCTGCTTGCGCGACGCCTTCTCCATGCGCCGCGTTCCGCCCTCGAGCAGCGAGCCCACGCGACCTTCCCGCGCCATCGCCTTCAGCGGCTTCACACCCTGAAAGACGTCGGTCATGGTGCTGAGCAGCAGCGTGAAGAGCTTCGTCTGCTTGCGTCCGGCCTTGCGACCGGATATCACGAGAGGGCCCAGCACGGTGAGGACGATCACGCCGATCGCGCTGGCGAACAGCGTCACCTTCCACGAGATCGCGAAGGCGATGGAGATGTAGACGAGGACCTGGAAGCCGAGCATGACGACCCAGGTGGCGTGCAGGTAGGCCTTCGATGCACGCATCGCCTCCGTCGAGTAGGCGTTCGCGAAGTTGCCGACCCGCTGCTCGACGTAGTAGCTCCAGTTGGACGCCAGCATGGCGCGGATCAGCCGCAGTCGGAGATCCTTGACCACCCGCGCGACCGTGTAGCCGATCTCCCGACGCGCAAGCAGCACCAGGCAGGCGCGGAGCCCGAAGGCAGCGGGCAGGACCAGCAGCCACGCCGTCTTCGTCGGCTCGATGCCCACGGACTGCATGGCCCCGTTCATCCAGGCTTCGATCCCGTGTCCACCGACCGCGGTGGCGCTCGCGTCCGCTTGCGGGCCCGCGAGCATCGAGATCAGCGGCATCGCAGACGCGATCCCGATGGCTTCCGCGCCGGCGGCGACGAGCAGACACAGCATCATCACCAGGCTGTGCCAGGGCTGGGCGCGCGCAAACTCGAGCAGGAGCTTCATGCGGACGTCACCGATCGGGGAAGGGCCGTGCGGACGGAGCGGGGGCGCGGCGCACAACATAGCCCAGGGCCTCGCGGACGCCGAGGGGGGGACCCGGAGCAGCGGGTCGTTCGGCGCCAACCACCGCTCGCCCTGCGCCGCGTGGTCGGCGGCCCGCCGCCCGACTCGCTATCGGTATGGCGTGCAGACCTCCGACATCCACTTCGGCGGCCCGGATCGACCCGTGGGCTGCCTTCGCGATCTGCTCGCCGCCCACGTCGACGCGGTACCGGCCGGTGGCTCGATCGACTGGGTGATGTACTACTTCCGCGACCGGCGCCTCGCCGGCGGCCTGTTGCGCGCGGCCGCGCGCGGGGTGCAGGTGCGCGTGACCCTGGACGGCTGGCCGCGGACGCCACGGGCGAACGACGCCATGATCGCGCTGCTGCGCTCGGAACTGGGCGGCGGCCTTCGGGTGGTTCGTGGCAGCATGGACCGCACCCCGTGGGGCAAGGTCGTCCGACCGAGACTCCACGAGAAGCTCTACTGCTTCTCCCACCCGAAGCCGGTGGCGTTCATCGGCTCCTTCAACCCGTCCGGCGACGTGCCCGAACTCGAGCCGGAGGTGCTGCGCGCCGTCGGCGACCAGGATCGCGGCCACAACCTGTTGGTGGGACTGCGCGACCCGGAGCTTGTGGCGGGCTTGACGCGGCACGCGCGGGAGCTCCACCAGCGGTGGCACAGCACCGTCGACCGCGTGCTCCCGGCTTCCAACCGAACGCTGCGAAGCGGCGGGTTTCAGGTCTACTTCATGCCACGCCTGTTGCGCGATCCGGTGGTGGCGCTGCTGCGTCGCTGCGGAACGGGAGACCGTGTCCGCATCGCCGCTTCCCACTTCAGCGGCCCGACCTCGCTCGCGATCCTGCGGGCGCTGCGACGGCGCGGCGCCACCGTGGAGATCCGCGCCGAAGCCACCGCTCGCCGCGTCCCCCCGCGCGTAGAAGAGCGACTGCGCGACGCGGGCGTCGCCATCGAACGGGTGATCGACCCGGACGGGCTTCCGATGCACGCGAAGTTCGCCCTGATCGAACACGGCGGTGAAAGCCACGTTGCGTTGGGGAGCTTCAACTGGACCGAGCCCTCCCGGCTGTTCAACCGGGAGATCGGCGCGATCAGTTCAGATCGCGAACTCTTCGCGCAGCTCGACGATCGCTGGAGCGCGTTGAGGTCCCCGGCGGGCCCACCCGTCGGCCATTGACGCGAACCGCCCCATGACCCACGCTCTCCCCCCAATTCGTGGCGTTGGGCGCGACCTCGGGACGATCCAACCCGACCACGCGCCACCGGGGAAGCGAGGGTCTCTCTCTGAGAGTCTGGATCGACGCGACCATGCCAGGCAGCGGGATCCGCGTCTTCGGCATGACCCTGCTGGAGCGCTTGCTGCGCGGGCTCCGCGATACGGGCGTGAGCTTCGACGACGTGACCGTCGACGTCGGAGCCCAGCGCCCCTTGCCACGGCTTCCGGCGGACGTCGCAGAATCCCTGCCCCTTCGCTGGTCGCGCGGTACCGGAACCGCCTCGGCGAGACTCGGCCTCGCGTGCCGCAACGCCCTCGGAGGCCCGCTGCTGGCGCTCGCCGCGGACACCGTGCTCGACACCCGCGTGTTGGCCCACGCCTGCCAGGCGACGGGAAACCTGGCCTTCGTCCACGGCGAGGCCAGCCAGCGCGGCGCCCTGCTGCGGATCGAGAGCGAGCCGCCCGAAGACAGCCCCGCCGCCGCGTCGCTGCTGGACATCGCACTGCATGCGATCCAGAGCGGGGCCGCCAAGGAGCTCGCCGAGTCGGACTTCGCCGGCTACATCACCATGTTGCGCCGTAACCTTCCGCCCTACCTGTTCCGCGTATCCGACGAGGAGAACCGCGATCGAGTCGAGCGCTTCCTCTTCTGGTCGAACTACAAGGGCTCCACCGACTTCCTGACGAAGTACGTCTACCCGCCCGTGGTCTGGGCCTGCGTACGCCCGCTCGCGCGCTGGCGCGTACACCCCAACTGGGTCACGAGCTTCGACTGGATCGCGACGTTCGCCGCGGTTCCCCTCTTCGCTGCCGGCGCATGGCTGCCAGGGCTGCTGCTCGCCTACGGCATGAGCATTCTCGACTCCGTCGATGGCAAGCTCGCGCGGCTGACGTACACGTCGTCGAGATTCGGAGAGATCTTCGACCACGGCCTCGACATCGTCCACCCACCGGTCTGGTACATGGCGTGGGCCTGGTGGCTGGGCGGCGGCAGGGCGACCTCCGCGCCCTTCCAGGCGTCCCTGTGGCTGCTCGCCTTCTACGTGCTCGATCGCGCCGTCGCGGGC
>JBHHVG010000112.1:0-8418 GCA_046754165.1 Myxococcota bacterium | reverse complement strand
ATTCCGATTCCGCGATCCTGGCGAGATAGCAGCCGCCGCCCGATCGCCCCGCCGTTGGCGGCGGAGAAGCCACTCCGCCGCCGCGTCGCCGCCCGGATCGCCGCCGCTTGCCTGGCCCTGGTGGCTCCGGCACCCGCCGGTGCCGAGCAGATCCTGCTGGTCAGCCCCCTGCACGACCGCAACGATCGCATCGACGCGATCCTGGCGGCGGCCAGGCCCGCGATCTCGCTACAGCGGGTGGGGCAGCTGCGCTTCGGCAAGCCCCAGCTCTGGGGCCGAAGCCGCTCCGAGACAAGAGCGGCGCGGCTCGTGGACGCGAAGCTCGTGATCCTCGAGGCCGCGCACCGAAACGCCCTGGCCGACGTCGCGACGGATGCCCGCGGCGACCTGCTGGAGACCCTCCCCGGCTGGGTGCGCCGCGGCGGGCAGCTGTTGGTCGTGGGCGGGACTCCGAGCTTCGAGACCTACGCCGGAAGCCCCCTCGCAGAGATCCTCCCGGTGGTACCCCTGCGCGACGAGGACGCCGCTGCCTTCCGCAGACCGGTCCGTCGGGAGCTCTCCGGCGACTACGGGAAGGGGCGGCAGGTACGGCACGTCCACCCGGTCGCGAGGACGCGGGGAAATGTGATCATCCGGGCCGGGTCCCTGCCCTTCGCGGTGAGCCGCGACGTGGGCCGGGGTCGCGTCATCGCGGTGCTCGGCGGCAGTCACGAGTACGACGCGCCGGACGCGGGGCCCGACGAGACCCGGTTCTTTTCGTCTCCGGAGTGGGTCCGCTTCATTCTCGACAGCGCGGGCAGCGCCCTCGAAAGGACCT
Organism: Myxococcota bacterium; assembly: GCA_046754165.1. Taxonomy (GTDB): domain Bacteria; phylum Myxococcota_A; class UBA9160; order UBA9160; family SMWR01; genus JAFDEI01. The sequence goes on along the minus strand of JBHHVG010000112.1, from coordinate 7,601 downwards.
TCGATTCCCCGGTGCTCCCAGACCCGCGGCAGCTGTCGATCCCCGTCGCCCGGACGGGAGCGCGCATCCGCAGCGAGTACTGGTTTCCGGACGTTCGGGGAGGGACCCTTTCCCTCCGCACGACGTCGGAACTCGCCATCTGGTCGGGTCGCCCGGATCGAGACGGCTGGTTCACGTTGCCACAGGAGCTGCGACACGGCGTCTACCAGGCGCATTGGAGGGGAGCCCTGCGTTCGCGGCGCCGCGCCGTTCGCATCGGCGGACCGGCAGACGTGGAGGGCTTCGACATTCGCTTCTTCAGCCTTTCCCACGGGCCGAATCCCAGCGGGCTGGCTCCCGGTGAGGCCCACGCCCGCGCCCGCGAGCTCGCGGAAGCCGGAATCACGAGCGTCGTGTTCCGAAACCACTGGGGTGAGCGCAGGCAGAGTCAACGAGACATCCGCGCGCTGCGGGAGATCGTCGGCGCCGGTCTCGAGATCGTCTACAACCATTCACTCCGTCGGGAGCACTACCCGAACGGGTGGCCCTTCGACGGGCCGCCGCCACCGCGCGTCAAGAACCTGGAGGGCGAGGACGTCGCGTGGGACATCCACGACGAGCGCTTCCGGGCCGCCGTCGACGAGCTGCTGGACGTGGTGGGCGAGGTGCGGGCGCTTCCGCTCGTGCGAGCGCTCCAGGTGATCGAGGAGTACCCGGATGGCGGTGTGACCAGCGTGTCTCTCCAGGGCGAGATGCGCGAAGCGGGCCTGCGCGGCGATGAACGGCCCGGCCAATCGGGCTGGTACGAGCACGAGTGGATCCGTTCGCGCGCCACGGCGGAGACCTTTCGCCGCTTCCGGCGCATGGCCCACCGCTTCCTTCCCGGCGTTCCCCAAGCCAGCTACTGGCCGGGCTCGTACTGGACGGCACCGCGGGTGTACGCGGTCCGCGTTCCCGATTTCTCGCCAGCAGTCGACGAGTTCCTGGGCCCCGGCTACGGCTACATCGACCAGCCGTTCGACAATGGCTGGCTTTCCGTCGTGCGGTCGGCGGGGGAGATCTTCGCCGCCCGCGGTCACGCGCCGTCCGCGGGCCAGGGCACTGCCGTCTACGCCCTCGGCCGCAACCTCCACGCACACACGCCGCGCGTGGGACCGAGCACGTGGCGCGACACCGCGTGGACGGCGCTCGCCCACGGGGCGACGATGCTCGCCTACTTCGGTCTCCCCTACGGCGACGCCCTGGCGCCCCTGAAGGCCCTCCACGACGAGATGTTCAGGATCGGACCCTGGATCGCCGCGGCGCCGCGCACGCCCGCAGCCGTCGCCGTGCTGGCTTCCTGGACGACGCGCACCACGGGATCCGACGAGCAGATGCGGCGACACGGCACCTGCCTCTCGGTGCTCCACGCCCGCCTGGCCCAGAGGCTGGAGGAGGTCGACCTGCTGCTCGAGGAGCAGGCCGGATCGCCGCCCGCGGAGCTGCGGGCGGTGCTGGTCGCCGCCGCCCCGCTGCTGACGTCACAGACGGTCGCGGACCTCAACGCCTTCGCCGAGAATGGCGGACTGCTGCTGGTCGACGCGGGGGCCGGACGCGGCTCGCCGCAGGGACCGCGCGCGTCGGATCCGTGGGCCCGAGCCCGGGCCGCCGGCGGACTGCACGTGGTCGACTTCGGAATCGGCTGCGGCCTCGGCATCGACGTGGTGGCGGCCCAGCTCGCGAACCGGGGCATCCAGGCGGTGAGCGGCACCCCGGAGCCGCGCAGCGAAGCGCGGCTGCGCGGTGATCGTGAGATTCGCTACTGGCTGTTGCTCAATCACGACGACGAGCCCGCCTCCGTGGAGGCGACCGCCCGGATCGACCCGAGCCGCTATCGCTGGCGCGATCTGCGGGGCGGCGGGGCGCTCGACCCGCCCCCGGGACCCCGCTTCGAGCTCGAACGCCGTGTGGGCCCCCGGGACGCGGCGGTCTTCCTGGGCGTCCGGCGCCCGGCGGCGAGCCTGGCGCTGGCGGCGACCGCCGCCCTCGACCGCGTCGAGATCGAGCTCAGCGTACGCGATGCGGCGGGCGAGCCCGTGGCGGACGGCTACCCGGTGCGCCTGCGCGTACGCGACGGCAACGGCGATCCGCTGCTGCACCCGAACGCGCGCTCGCGGGTGACGCGCGGCGGGCGCGCGCGCTGGACGCTGCCGATCCAGGTGACGGCCGCTGACGATGAGTGGTCCGTGACGGCGGTCGAGCCTGTGTCGCAGCGGACCCGACACACGTCGGTTCGGGTGGCGGCACTCGGCGGCAAGACGAACGACGGGGACGGCGAGTAGAGCCCGCACCCGCCTCGCAGGCGGGTCCGATGGGACGCTCGGATCGGCGGCGAGCGGCTAGAGGCCGGCGGCGTTCGCGTCGGCCACGACGATCGTCGTGGTGGAGCCCGGCGAAGCCGGCATGGTCTGGTACGGGCCCTCGCTCGCGAAGCGCTGGTCGACCCAGGCCGGGAACGCCTGCGGGTCGGCCGTGGCGTGGGTTCCTAGAACCAGGGAGAAACCGCTGAGGATCACGGCGGTGGCCAAGCTCAACCCGATGACGATCCCGCCCTTGGCGCTGATGGCGATCCCTGTCTGGCCTTCGTAGGACTTCATCGCTCGACTCCCTCGCGGCTCGCGTTCTCACGATCATTCGGTCACTCCCGCCGATTCCTTGATGGCCCGGGGCGGCGGGAGCGCTCGTGTGTGGGAGTGGCGACCTGCACGCGTTCGTGGCAAGAAAAGTGCATTCTCCCGCGGGGACGCCAGGCGCGAGCAACCGAACAGGGACCGGACGTCCCCCGCGGGGGGCGCCGCGGACCGCCCTACCGGCCCGGGCCTTGCTCCCCGCGGATGGCGCGGACCTCGGCGAGGACCGCGGGAAAGATGATCTCCGCCTGCAGACGCGACCCGAGGTCCGTCAGGTGGCAGTCGTCGAAGAAGTGGTCGAGGTCCTTGGGCAGGCGTCCGTCGAGATCGAGGTAGGGAAATCCCCGGATGGCGGCCTCGCGGCGCTGGGCCTCGTTGTAGCGCCGCATCTCCCATTCCAGCCACGCGGGTTCGGCCCGCACCCTGCCGTCGGGAGTCCCGACCCAGAACCACAGCGCCGCCACCTGTTCCTCGCTCATGCCCGCGTGCCAGAGCACCGGTTGACCGAGCACCAGCACTGGCAGGTCCGCGCTCCTCGCGTGGTCGAGCAGGGCGGCCACGGCGTCGCGAAACTCCACGTACGGGTCCGGGTCCCGGACCGGCTGCCGCACCAGCGGAAGCTCCCGATAGGCCTCGCGGCGCTCTGCGAGATGTTCGCTGTGCCACTCGAGCGCCCGGCCGTTCCACTTCTCCCACTCGATCTGGAGATGGTCCTTGAGGATCTTCAGGCGGCGGCACAACTGGAAGCGACTGCGGCAGCGGGACAGCCGGCTGGCCTCCGGGTGGACGACCGCGTCGAAGCTCGCCGGCCCGGCGTACTGGTAGCCGGGCAGCCCGTTCCACACGAGGTCGTTGACGCCTTCCAGGGTGATCAGCAGGTCCGGATCCACGCGCTCGAGCGTGTCGCGGAGGATCGGCACGCGCGATCCGGCGGTCTTGCCGCTGCCGCCCAGCGCGAGCACCTCGACCCGGACGGAGTCGCCGAGCGCGTCGTTCAGCAGCGTCTCGAGGATCCCGGACCAGGTGTCCTCCGTGCTCTGGGTCTCCTGCTTGGTGGTCGAGCCGCCGAGCGCGAGGATGCGAAAGGTCCCCTCCGGCTTCTCCAGGGAGTGCATCGAGAGGGACCGAAACCCCCAGGCGTTCTGTTCGTAGACGAACTCGCGCGCGAGTCCGGGAAGGTTCTGGGTCAGCTCGCGGCGAAACGGCGCTTCGAAGGGAATCGGCATGGCGACGCGAAGGAAGCCCTCCGCCAGCAGCGCGCAGACCGGCAACATGACGGCAAGCAGGACGAGGGCCCGGACGAGGTCGCGGCGATTCCTGCGAACCGGTTCCTGGACCATTGCGTGGCGCCCCCGATCCCGCGGCGTGGAGGACGGCACCCGCGGTCGCGCCGGGTGGGAACGTCTCCTCCGCGCCGGCGCAGTGTGTCATAATGCCTACAGCCCGACAAGCGAGTGTGGCCGCCGTGGCATATCGTCCGGGCCCGACGCCGACACGGCTGCCCCAGCTGACCCCCCTATGCAACCAAACCAGAACCCGGACAACACCCCTCGCGTCGCCGTCATCGTCGCGACCTACAACGAGCGCTCGAACATCGAGCAGCTGATCCCCGCGTTGATGACATCCGACGTCACGCCCAACGTGTTGATCGTCGACGACCGCTCCCCGGATGGCACCGGCGAGGCAGTGCGCAAGTGCATGGCACGCTTTCCGGGCCGGGTCGCACTGGTCGAGCGGGAGGGGAAGTTGGGCTACGGCTCCGCCATCATCGCCGGCTTCAAGAAGGTCCTCTCCGACGATTTCGACGTCATCGTGACGATGGACGCAGACTTCTCCCACGACCCCCGGGCGGTCGCGTCCCTGGTGGAATCGCTCGCCGACGCCGACCTGTGCATCGGCTCGCGGTACGTCAACGGCATCCGGATCCTCAACTGGAGCATGAGCCGGCTGCTGCTCTCCGCCGGGGCGAACCTCTACGTCAACACGATCCTCCGCTACGGCATCACCGACTGCACCAGCGGATTCCGCGCCTACCGCTCCGATGTCCTGCGCGGCGTCGACCTCGACCGCGCGTCGGCCCGCGGCTACGCATTCCTGGTGGAGCTGCTCGAGCTGGTGATCGCGCGGGGCGGCAGGGTCGCGGAAGCGCCGATCGTGTACACCGAACGTCGCGTCGGAAAGTCCAAGATGTCGCGGAAGGTCATCGTGGAATCCGTCGTCCGCCCGTGGATCCTGCTGTTGCGACGTCTGCTGGGCCGGTGATGGACGGGCCGAGCAGCCCCCGATCCGACTTCGGCCCGAGCGCGCCCGGGGAACTGCAATACCACCACATCGCGATCTCGTTCCTCGCCGCGATCGCGGCCTTCTTCCTGATCGAGCCGATCTTCAAGGCCTGCCTGCCGATCTACCTGAGCTACAACGAGGGCTGGAACGCCAGCCACGCCCTGCGCGCGATGAACGGGCAGAACCTGTACGACATTCCCAACCTCCTCGCGGTGAACAACTACCCGCCGCTCTCGTTCTTCATCGTCGGCGCCCTCGGCTCACTGCTCGGGGACAACATCTTTGCCGGCCGGATGATCGCCCTGCTGGCGTTCTTCGTGACCGCTGCCAACGTGTCGTTCATCGTCTTCCGGATCTGCGACGGCGCGCCGGCGGCGATCTTCTCGGGCGTCTTCTTCGTCGCGATCATGGCGGGAATCTACGACGTCTACATCGGCATCAACGACCCGCAGATGCTGGGCCATGCCCTGATGACCGCCGGTCTCGCGGTGCTGATCGGCCGCGAGACGCGAACCCGGAATCTCGTGCTCTCGGCCCTGTTCATCTGCGCCGGCGGTTTCGTTAAACACAATCTCGTGTCGCTCCCGATCGCCGTGGCGGCCTACCTGGCGGTCTGGCACCGGCGCTCGTTCCGCGTCTGGATCGGATGCATGGCCGGGTTCATCGCCCTCGGGCTGGCAACGACCCTCGCGGCCTTCGGCCTCGACTTCATCGAGAGCCTCAACAATCCGCGCCGCTTCACGCTGTTTCGTCTCGGCCGGAAGATGCTTCACGAGCCGACGAAGCTGCAGGTCCCGATCGCGGCATGGCTGATCTACTCGATCTCCACCTTCTTCGAGAAGTACACCCTGCTGATCGGTATCTACGTCGTGGTGGCCGCCGGGACCGCCGTCGTCTTCTCCGGGGGCGACGGCGTCGCGATCAACGTCTTCTTCGATCTGGTGATCGGCCTCTCGATCGCGATCGGGCTCACGCTGCACCGGGCCAACGAGACCCTGGTCGATCGCGTGTCGCGCATGGCCCGGCTGCGCGTGATGTCCATCGTGTCGCTCGCCCTCTGCTTTGGAATCGTCATCCAGGTTCCGGCCAAGGCCTATCGCATGGCCACCATCCTGCCGCAGCTCTATTCCATCCGGATGGAGACCGCAGCGGACATCGAGTACCTGGAGGGCCGCGACGGGCCGGTCTTCTGCGAATCGTTGTCGCTTTGCTACTGGGCCGAGAAGGACCTCGAGGTCGACGCCTTCCACGCGCGCCAGTCCTTCCTCACCGGCGTCCTCGACGAGGACGTGCTGCTCGACAAGGTGCGGTCCGGCTACTTCGACGCGATCCAACTGGGGCTGTGGGATTCGAGCCGCGACGACGAGCGGATCTCGAGCGCACTCGTGACCACGGTGAAGCGCTGCTACGAGATCTCCCGCATCAGCGCCAACGGGGCGTTCTTCACGCCTGCCAGCCACGACTGCGATCGCGTGGCGTATCCCGATTCCCCGCCACCGGGTGTCGGCTCGGATCCTCGCAGGCATTCCCGTTGGCGGCCGTCGGAAGAGCGGCTCTCCGGCAGGCAGGCGGACCGGTCGGGATAGCGGCCTGCTCGCCAACCGCTGCGACTCCGCGTCAACGCAGGGCGGCGGCGAGGTCGGAGATCTTCCAGAGGCCGAGGTGCTTGTCCGAGAAGCGACCGCCGTACTCGCCGCACGCCTCGTCGATGAGCCGAACTGGCTCCGGGAAGTCGAAGGGGGCGGCCTGGAGGTTGAGCGGCCGCCACTCGCCGGTCAGGATCTCGTCGTTTGCCTCGCGCTGCGTGAAGGTCGTCGTGAGCAGGTAGGTCGAGCCGCTGCGAATGATGTTGTCGATGGCGGAGCGGACTTCCGACGTCGACAGGTGAACCAGGCAGTCCCGGCAGAACACCATGTCCACCTTCGGGAGATCGCCGTTGATCAGGTCGAGCTTCCGGAACTCGCGCCCCAAGGCGGCATGGCGCTCGCGGTTTTTCGCCACGAGATCGTCGACGATGTCGGCTCCGATGTAGGCCTCGATCCCGAGATCGATCGCCTGCATCCAGTTGAAGTCGCCGCATGGGATATCGAGGAACGACCGCGCGCCGGTCTCGCGCACGAGCTCCGGAAGCGCGGCGCGGATCGCGCTGGTCTCCCGCTCGCTCGACCCACTGCCCGACACCGACTCGTCGCTCTGCCAGCCACCCTGCCGGTAACGGCGGGTAAAGACCGCCTCGCGGGACAGCAGGCGCAGCATCGCGCGGTTGGGCAGCATTCTCAGCCAGTGGTAGAGCGAGATCAACGCCGGAAATTTCTGAGTGATCGTCGACTTCAGACTCACTGCGGGTGTCCTCGTGGCGTCGCGCGGACAGGACCCCGGCGACCGACCGGCCTCTTGGTATATCTCGCGGCGAAGCCGTCGGCAACGGCGCGACCTTTCGTTCGCGAGGTGACGGCGCAACGACGAAGCGGGCCCGCCCGTCACCGCGGCCGCGCTATGCTGCAGCCGCGCGATCCCCGTGCGAACGAGTGGCGATGTCCATCGCGAGAGACAATCCGATCCTCGTCATCGTCAAGAACATCGGAGCCCTCACCGCCACCAACCTCCTGGGTCGGATCGTCAACTTCGTGATCGTGGCGATCGTCGCGCGAACCTCGGGCGCCGACGGTC
>JBHHVG010000111.1:0-8472 GCA_046754165.1 Myxococcota bacterium | reverse complement strand
GACAGCGCGGGTCGGGGGCCGATCTACGACGTCAGCGGAACTCGCAGCGATCGGCGGGCGCCGCCGCCCTCCGCTGCCAACGGAGACCGATCCGGGTCCGAGTGACTCGAGGCCGTTTCGACGGAAAGAAACTTCCGTCCGCTGCCCGCCCGGTCTTCCGCTTCCGCCGGCAGAGCGCACGCAGATCGGTCGCCAACGTTGCGGAGACCAGCGCGATTCGGCGCCCGCGCGCCGCGGGTGAACGATCGGCAAGCGTCTTGCACCAGCATCCGGGCGAACGAACCGCCTTTCGTGGATGGCGGGCCGGGAAACCCCTCGGGCCCCTCACGCTGGGAGGGATGCACCGGTGCAGATGCGGATCGCCACGCTCAACGTCTGGGGACTCCCGGCCCCATTCACACCTCACGGCGCGCGGCGGATGCGCGCCATCGGGCGGCGGCTGCCCACACTCGACCTCGACGTGATCTCCTTCCAGGAGGTCTGGACCTCCGACGCCCGCCGTATCCTGTTGCGGGCGGGTCGCGCCGCCGGGCTCACGAACGCCTGGCACACCGATACCGCGTTCGGCGGCAGCGGTCTGCTCGTGCTGTCGCGGCTCCCGATGCTCGAAGTGCAGTTCGAGCCCTTCGAGCTCCAGGGCCAGCCCGAGCGCATCACCGAGGGCGAGTACTACGGTGGCAAGGGGTTCGCCCGCGTACGGCTCGACACGCCGTTGGGCCCGGTCACGCTCATCAACACCCATCTACACGCGCGTTATGGGCGCCAGGCGATGCGAGAGTACACCTCCCTGCGAACCGCCCAGGTCGTCGAGCTGGCGATCCGTACGCGCCAGACCACGGATGCGATCATCGCCACCGGCGATTTCAACTTTCAGGAGGGACAGGCGGGCTACGGTGTACTCACGGGGCTCACGGGGCTGCGAGACACCGCAGCCGAAGTCGAACAACGCCAGCCCACTGTCTACAGCGGAAATCCGTACCGCTTTGGCAAGCGAAAGCAGGACAAGCGCATCGACTTCGTCTTCGTGCGCGACGGCGACGAGGTCGGCCTGACGACCCAGCGCGTCGAGCGGGTCTTCGACGAGGTCTTCGAAGTCGACGGACAGCGCGCCGGGTACTCGAATCACGCCGGCGTGTTGAGCGAGATCGACCTGGCGCAGCGTGAGACTCCGCTCGTCCACCTGGCCGACCACCGCGCCGTCGAGCTCGCGACGAACCTGCTCAGCGAGGGGCGCACCGAGGCCGCAAGGCGCCAGCGCAGCGACCGCGCGCTCGCGACCACTGGCCTGGGCGGCGCCGTGCTCGCGCTCGCTGCGCTGCGTGCGAAGCCGATGACACGCCGCGCGTTGCTGCGTCGATCGCTCAAGGCTGCCGGTCTGGTGGCCATCGCGCCCGCACTCGGTTACTCGATGTTGTCCGAGTACTTCGTGCCGCACGAACTCGCCGGCTTCGATGCGGTGGCGCAGCGCTTGTCGGAGTTCGACTGGCTCGATGACAAGTCATCGATCGCCTAGCCGGCGGGATGCAGCACCCTCACCGCGACGGCACCGAGACACTGCGGATCGGTCAGGCGGACACCTTCTCCGCGTCGAAGATTTCAGTCGACAGCTTCCCCTCGCTCCGGGCGACGATGCACGTCACCGTGGCGTCGCCAGAGATGTTGACGGCGGTGCGAACCATGTCGAGCAGGCGGTCGACCCCGATGATCAGGGCGATGCCCTCGACGGGTAGATGGACCTGCCGCAGAACCATCGCGAGCATGATCAACCCCACACCCGGAACCCCGGCCGTGCCGACTGACGCCAGCGTCGCCGTGAGGACCACCGTCAGATAGCCGGTCGGGCCGATGTCGATCCCGTAGGCCTGGGCGATGAAGGCGGTGGCCACGCCCTGCATGATCGCGGTGCCATCCATGTTGATGGTCGCCCCGAGCGGCAGGGTGAAGGACGCGATCGAATTGTCCACGCCGAGGCGGTGCTCGACGGTCTCCATCGTGACCGGAAGCGTCGCGTTGCTGCTGGCGGTGCTGAAGGCCAGGGTCATGGGTGCGCGCATGTTGCGGTAGAAGGTGACCGGATCGAGACCGGCCAGGCCCTTCAGCAGCGCCGGGTAGGTGAGACCCGCGTGCAGCAGCAGAACGCCCAGCACCACCGAGAAGTACAGCGCCAGCGGACCGATCGCCCCGATGCCCTGATCCGCAAACACCCGCGCAATCAGGCAGAACACTCCATATGGCGCCATCTCCATCAACAGCATCACGAGCTTCATGATCACTTCGTTCACGTCGGCGAAGAACGAGAGCACCCGCTTCCCCGCATCTCCGGCCATGGTGAGCGCCAACCCGAACAGCCCGGCGAATACGATGATCTGGAGCATGTTGCCCTCGGCCATCGCCTGGACCGGGTTCGAGGGAAAGAGGTTGATGAGGGTGTCCACCAGGGAAGGGGGCTCGCTCACGCTGAAGGTCGCGTCGGTCGCGAGCTCGAAGCCCGCGCCCGGCTGCAACACGATCGCCGCCAGCAGAGCCGCGGAGATCGCCACTGCGGTGGTGCCCAGATAGAGCGCCACGGTCTTGCCGCCGATGCGGCTCAGCTTGGCGATGTCCTCGAGGGCCGCGGTGCCACAGACCAGGGACACGAAGACCAGCGGGACCACCAACAGCTTCAGGCTCAGGAGGAAGACCGAGCCCACCACGTAGAAGAGCCCGCCGACCAGGAAGTCGTCGAGGAAGCCAGAGACCCCGACCGTGTTGAAGACGACGCCAATCACCAGACCGGCGAGCATCCCGATGACGATCCGGACCGTGAGGCTCCTGCGCGTGTGACGGGCGAAAGCCACGCACCCCCCTTGTGACCGTGAAGCCGCGACTATACCCCGGACCGGGCGCCCCCACTGCGACGGCGCGCAGCGGGGCGGCGGCGCCGGGCGGAAAGCGATACCCACTCCGGGAATGCGATCCCTCGCCGACGCCTTTCTCGCCAGCGTAGAGCGCGGTGCGCCCGACCCGGACCTGCTGGCCGCAGTGGGCGATCCGGAACCGCTACAGGCCGCGTCGGGTTTTCGGGAGGCGGCCGCGGACGAAGACCTGGCGGAGACGGCGCCTGTGTGGGTCCCTGCCCTGCTCCGGACCGCGCGGCCCGGCTTCGGGGCGCGCTGCCTCGCGGATCTCGCGGCACTTCGCCGCGACGCCGGCGCGCGCCTGGATCTCCGCCGCCTGCGCGGTCTGCCGGCGGTGCTCGGGTCGAGCAACTTCCTGGCGCGGATGCTGCTGCGCCATCCCGAGCGCGTCGAGGTCCTCGCCGGCGACCTCCCGGCCGCGCCCGCGGGCGACCCCATCGAACCCGACTGGGCCGCCATCCGGCTCGAGAAATACCTCGGGCTGCTGCGGATCGCCGCCCGCGACCTCGCAGCGCGTCCCTTCGCGGCGAGCCTTCGCGAGCTCTCGGATCTCGCGGATCGCTGCCTCACCGCCGGCCTCGAGTGCGCGGCGCGAGAGACCGGCCACGATGCGCCGGCGCTGCTGGCTCTGGGGAAGCTCGGCGGCTGCGAACTCAACTTCTCGTCGGATGTCGATCTGCTGTTTCTCTACACCCCCAGAAGCGGCGACGACGAGATGCGCGAGAGCCGGGACGCGGCTGCGGTCATCCGGCGCTTCAAGACACAGCTCGAGATGCCATCCGAGGAAGGCTTCGCCTATCGCGTGGACCTCGGCCTGCGGCCCGAGGGACGCACGGGCGTGCTCGTCAACTCGGTCGATGCCACGCTCTCCTTCTACGAGTCCTTCGGCGCCGAATGGGAGCGGCAGATGATGATCCGCCTGCGGGGCGTGGCCGGGCCCCTGGAGCCGCGCACGTCGTTCACCGAGGGCATCACGCCCTTCGTGTACCGCCGCCTGATCGATCCGGGCATCATGACCGCCGTCCGGTGCATGAAGGGCCGGATCGAGGCGGAGCGCCTCGACGCCGGCCGTGATCTCGAAGCGGACCTCAAGGAAGGGCCCGGCGGGATCCGCGATGTCGAGTTCGTGGTGCAGTCACTCCAGCTCTTTCACGGGGGTCGACATCCGGCTCTGCGGACCGGAAACGTGCTCGACTGCCTGACCGCGCTGCGCGAGCTCGCGCTGCTTCCGGAAGCCATCACCGCGTCGCTCGCCGACGCCTACCTCTGGCTCCGCCGCGCCGAGCACTCGGTACAGCTCCCGGAGGAGCGGCAGACGGCGAGCTTCCCCCGCGACCCCGCGGCGCAGGTCGGGTTGGCGCGGCGCATGGGTTACGCGAACGCCGAAGGCGAGGCCGCACGGACGGAGCTGCTCGACGACTGGACGGCAGTCCGGGCCGAGGTCCGGCGACACTTCGATGCCCTCGTTCTGAGAGACGAGGCGTGACGGCGCCGCTAGAACGGCGCCTGGAGGATGCGGTCTCCGGCAGCGTGCTCGAGAAGCTGCTGCCGGCCTCGGGCGCACCCTTCTTCGAGCGGCGCTGTGGAGACGAGGCGGCCGGACGCGTCGACGGCGCGGTGCTGCGGGGGCTCGCGCGCCTGCTCTCCTCCCAGCCCAAGGCGGCTGGATTCCTCGGCCACCGGCCGCGGCTGCTCGAACGGATCGCCGACGCGGGAGAGGACACCCTCGCCCAACGAGCGAGCGAGCTCGCCGACGAACAGGTCCCGACCGACTGCGATGATCTCGAAGCGCGGCTGGACGAGCTGCGCATCCTCCGCCGCGAAGAGACCTGCCTGGCCGCCTGTCTCGACCTGGGCGGCGTCGTTCCCTTCGAAGCGGTCTCCGAGTTCCTCTCGGTCGTGGCGGAGACGGTCACCCGCCGCGCCCTGGCGTTGGCGCGCCACAAGATCGCCCCGGATCTGCCGGAGCCGGCCCTCTCGGTGATCGGCATGGGAAAGATCGCCGGACGCGAGTTCACCTATCACAGCGACCTCGACTTGATCTTCCTGTACCAGGGAGAGATCGGCGACATCGCACAGGTCTCGCGCGTTGGCCAGCGGACGATCTCCTATCTCGCCACAATGACCGGAGCTGGGATGGCCTACGCCGTCGACACGCGGCTGCGTCCCTCCGGGCAGCAGGGAATGCTCGTCACGTCATTCGACGGCTTCGAGCGCTATCAGCGCGACAACGCCCAGACCTGGGAGCACCTCGCGCTGGTGCGCGCCCGGGCGATCGCTGGCGAAATCGAAGCAGCCCGCGGGCTGCTGGATCGCGTCCGCGGCGCCGTCATCGGAAACGGGCTGCAGCCATGGCCCTACCTGGTGGACATGCGCTCCCGAGTCCAGAGCGAGCGCGGTGCGGAATCGGCAGGCGCGCTGCCGATCAAGACCGGTCGCGGCGGGCTGATGGACGTCGACTTCCTGGCCGCCGGGGGCGTCCTCGAACGCAGCGCCAGCCACGTCCCTCGCCTGCCAAGCGTGCCGGCCATGCTCCGAAGCACTGTACCGGGAGAGCCGGCGGAGGCGCTGTTGCGCGACTACATGACGTTGCGGGTCGTGGAGGCTCGCTGCCGCTGGCTACGCGGCCATGCGATCGAAGCGCTCGAGACCGGAGAAGACATCGTCGGCGTCGTGGCGGAGCTGGTCGAGCCGGGCCTCTCCGGCGACGGACTGCTCGATCGGGTCGCCGCGCTTCGCGAGCGCGTGCGTGCGGCCTTCGACCGCACCGCCGCCGCCGGGTCGATTGCGGCCATCGCGGACTCACGCAGAGACCGCCATTCCGCCTCCGAAGATCGATGACCGGTCCCGCCCCGGCCCCACTTCGCGATCGGGTCCGCGCCGCGAGCTGGCGAGCACCGGGGCCTCGCCGCCGCGAACGATCAAGTGGGATCCACCTGCTTCATCACCGCCTCGATCAGCCGCTCTTCCCGCGCCTCGTGCCCGGAGATCGACTCCCCTAGCGTGGCAAACGCCGATTCGAAGAGTTCGAGAGAATCGTCGACGATCCCCTGTCGCAGACCCGCCATCCTCGACACGAACTCCTCGTGCTCCCGCACGAAGCCCTCGAGCTCTCTGCGCGCGTCCGGGTACAGCCCGTGCAGCGCCGGGAAGAAGACGCCGGTCTCCATGGAGAAGTGCGCCTTGACGGCCGTCCGAAGCTGATCGACGGCGTCGCGGACGGCTTCCACGTCGCGCCGGACGAGCGCTTCCTCGAGCGCCTGGCGCAGCGAGCGCAGTTGCGCGTGTTGCGCAGCGATCTGGCGTCTCGCTCGCCGCAGGCGATGTCGGAGGCCTACATCCATCTGGGTCATGAAGCGCCTCTCGAGACGGAAGCCCGTGGGCGGGTGCCCGAGCCCGAGTATACGCGGGCGCGGCGTCTCCCGTCAGCGACAGGAGGCGTCCTTCCGGGCGCCTGGCGGGAGATCCGTCGTCGCATGCGCAACCGAATCGCGATCGACTGGATTGCAGAAGGAATCGCGCGGCAAACGGAGACCCCCGCCGGTCAAGTCCGAATTCGGTTGTCCCGATGAGAAGGGCGGCGCGCGCCCACTGCGAGGCACGCGGAACCGAGGACCGGGGACCGTGAATCTCGTCGCCTGCGGCAGCTGCCACACCCAGTACGACGTCACCGACGTCATCGAGAAGACCTTCGCCTGCCGCTGCGGCGCGAGCATCGAGAACCGTCCGCCGGCGCCGGTCGACGCACCCGTGCGTCGCTGCGGCGCCTGCGGTGCGCTCACCGACACCGAGGCCGAGAGCTGCGGCTTCTGCGGTTCGCAGATCGTCCGGTCGCTCGATCGGCAGCTGAGCCTCATCTGTCCCGAGTGCTACGCGCGCAACGCCGAAGACTCGCGCTTCTGCACCGCGTGCGGGGTGGGATTCCAGCCCGAGGCGGTTCGCATCGAGGGGCACGAGCTGCCGTGCCCGGTCTGCTCGTGCCTGATGCCGACCCAGCAGGTTGGCGGGGTGAGCGTCAACGAATGCGGGAGCTGCAACGGGCTGTGGGCTCCCGGGGACAACTTCGACCTCCTCGTCGGCAAGGCGCTCGATGCCCGCAGGAACGCGAACGCCGACGAGCTCGTCGCGCTGAAGCCGCGGGTCACCGGCTCGAACCCGGCGGCCCAGCAGGTGCTGTACCGGAAGTGCCCGGAGTGCGACGCCTACATGCACCGTCGCAACTTCCGGAAGTCCTCCGGGGTGATCATCGATCGCTGCAACGCGCACGGAACGTGGCTCGACTCGGACGAGCTGGAGCAGATCGCGGGCTTCATCCTGTCGGGTCGGAAGCCCTCCGAGACGCTGACCGCGGCGCCAGAGGGTCCGAAGTCCGCGTCCCGGGCGGCGGTCCGCAGCGGCTTCGCCCGGATCGCACAGGTCGGGGGGTCCTCCCGCCCGCGGGAGGGTGGAATCGTCGAATCGGTGGTCGACATGCTCGTCGCACTGCTGAGATAGGAGGCAGCATGGGATTGATGGAAAAGATGCGTCACGAGTTGATCGACATCATCGAGTGGGTCGACGACAGCCGCCACACGCTCGTCTGGCGCTTCCCGCGCCATCACAACCAGATCAAGTTCGGCGCCCAGCTCATCGTGCGGCCCGGCCAGATGGCCGTCTTCGTGCGACAGGGCGAGGTGGCCGACGTCTTCGGTCCGGGCCAGCACCGGCTCGAGACACGAAACCTGCCGATCCTGAGCACGCTGGCCGCCTGGAAGTACGGCTTCGACAGCCCGTTCAAGGCGGAGGTCTACTTCGCGAGCACCCGCCAGATCACCGATCTCAAGTGGGGAACACCGAACCCGGTGATGATGCGAGACCCGGATTTCGGCCCCGTGCGGGTGCGGGCCTTCGGCACGTACACGCTGAAGGCCAGCAAACCCCGCGTCTTGCTGAAGGAGCTCGTGGGCGCGGACTCCGAATTCGAAGCCGACGAGATCACAGAGCTGCTGCGGTCGATCATCAGCACCGCGTTCGCGGACGTGACCGCGAAGGCCGAGATCGGGTTGCTCGACCTCGCCTCGAACTACGGCGAGCTGTCGGAACAGGTGCGCCAGATCGCGCTCGATCGCATCGACGACGAATATGGACTCGAGATTCCGCAGCTCTACATCGTGAACATCTCGGTTCCGGCCGAGGTCGAGCAGGCACTCGACACGCGCTCGAGCATGAACGTGATCGGCGACATGTCCGCGTTCCAGCGCTACCAGCTCGGCCAGGCGACGCCGATTGCCGCCGCCAACCCGGCGGGCGGTCTCGCCGGCGCTGGGGTCGGCCTGGGAATGGGCATGGCGATCGCCGGCCCGATGATGGGCGGAGGCGGCCACGCGTCGACGCCGCCCCCGCAGCCGGCGCCCCCGGCCTGGCACCTGGTCCAGAACGGCCAGGCCAGCGGTCCCTTCTCGCTGGAACAAGTCGCGCAGGGCATCGCCACGGGCGCCGTCGGCCCGGGCACCATGGTGTGGACGGTGGGCATGACTGCGTGGACGACGGCCGCTGCGGCTCCGCAGCTCGCCCCACTCTTCCCGGCGACGCCACC
>JBHHVG010000110.1:0-8533 GCA_046754165.1 Myxococcota bacterium | reverse complement strand
GCATCGGAGCCGTGCCCTTCACGAGCCGGTACTTCGGCATCCAGTTCCTGCGCCGGAACCCTGCGGACGGCCCGGGACCCAGCTCGTGACGTGGCCATCCGCGCGCCCTCGAAACCACGCGCGGGCTATCTTCGGCGCATGTCGACCCGAGAGGAACGACCGCCCACCACCTCGGTGACACTGCGCGACCCGCGTTTCGCGCTCTTCGACTCCATGCGGGCCGTGGCCGTGCTCGCCGTGATCGGCATGCACCTGGGCTTCCGTTCGCGGGCGAGCTTCGACGCCTGGTACGGCGTCTTCACCTCCCACCTGAACATCGGCGTCCATATCTTCTTCCTGATCTCGGCCTTCCTGCTGTATCGCCCCCACGCGGTCGCGCTGCTGGACGGCCCAGCGCCGGCCTCCGTCGCGACCTACGCGCGCCGGCGCCTCCTGCGCATCGTGCCGGCCTATTGGGTGGCGTTGACGCTGCTCACATGGTGGCTGGGGCTGCGCGGCGTATTCACGGGCGACTGGTGGATCTACTACGGATTCGGGCAGGCGTACGACGCGGAGCGGGTCTTCAAGGGCATCCCCGCCGCCTGGAGCCTGACCGTCGAGGTGGGTTTCTACGTCGCCCTGCCATTGCAGGCCTTCGCGCTGCGGCGCCTGTGCCGCGGCCTCGGCCCGGATCGAGCCGTGCGCCGCCAACTCGTTCTGCTCGCAGTCCTGGGAATCGCCGGGGAGATTGCCCGCAACGCCGTCAACGCCTCTGGGAACGAGGTCTACAAGGTGACGTACCCGGGGCTGCTGCTCGATTTCTGCGTGGGCATGTCCCTGGCGGTCCTCAGCGCGCGGGTCGGCGACGACGAGGGTCGCTGGGCCTGGGTACGCTGGATCGCGGGTCATTCCGGCACGTGTTGGGCGCTCGCCCTGGGCCTCTACCTGCTGGCGTGTGTCACCCCGGTGTTCGAGCGCATCTACGTGGCCGTGACGCCGGCCCAGTTCGCGGCAGAGCACCTCGTGTACGTCGCGGTCACCTCGCTGCTGCTGCTTCCGGCGATCTTCGGCGAGCGCCGCGGAGGACTGCCCCGGCGGCTGCTTGAAACCCGCCTGCTCTGTTGGATCGGGCGGATCTCCTACGGTGTGTTTCTCTGGCATCAGCCACTCCTGGTCGCCTTGAAGCAGAACGGCGCGGACGGGTGGATTCCCGGAGCTCCCGTGCTGTCGCTGACTCTCGCGATCCTGCCGGTCGCCCTCTTCTGTGGCTGGGCCAGCTTCCATCTGGTGGAGCGTCCCGCCATGCGTTGGCGCGCGGGATGGCGGCGCGCATCCCGACAGGACCGGGGCCGTGGGCCTGGGGGCGAATCGTGACGCGGCCCGGGTCGAGGGGGCGGGTGAACGGCGCTTTCAGCGACGGCCCGTGGGCGCGCTTCAATCGACCTGGGCGATCCCGGTCGCTACCGCCACCGTCGCCACCACCGCGAGCATGCTCGCCGCGATGACCGCGAGGGCAGCCTCGGAGCCGAACCGCCCGACCAGCAGGCCGGAGAGCGGGGCGCCGAAGAGCCCGGCTGCACCCATGAATCCGAGGGTGTAGGTCGACAACACCCGCGCGCGGTTCGCCTCCGAGGCGCGCTCCTGGAAGAGTGTCCGCCCCGCGATCATGAAGATCGCCGCGACCATGCCCCAACACGACACGGCGAGCAGCGTGCCCCAGAAGGGCAGCCCCTGGGCGATCACCAGGAGAATCAGCGAACCGGCCGCGAGCGACACGAGCTGCGCCCGCCCCTTGCGTCTCACGCCCCCCCGCATGATCACCCAGCTGGAGCCGACGATGGTGTCGACGGGAAACGCGGTGCTCACCAGGGCGATCTCGCTGACGCCGCCGCCGTAGACGTCGCGCACCATGAGCGGAAACACCACCATGAACGGCCCGATGAAGAGGACTCCGACCGCGCTCACGAGAACCAGGGACGGCAGCAGCACCGGCGACTTCCAGACCTCTCCGGCACCGCTCGTCAGGTCGCGAAGAGTCAGCCGGGCCCGCGGATCCCGTCGGGGCGGCGCCGGCGGGAGCCGGCTCCACGCGGGGACGCCCAGCACCACGACCATTGACTGGGCGACGAGCATGGCCGGCGCTCCCGCGAACCGTGTCAGGCTTCCGGCCAGGGCTCCCAGCGCCTGGCTGCCCCACTGGGTGGTGTTGAGCTTGGCGACAGCCCTCCCCAGGTCACCGCGCGCGGCCTCCGAGAGCATCGCGTCGCGGGCCGGCATCAAGAACGCCTGGATGCTGCCCATGCACAGCGCGTAGCCGATCAGCAGGGGATAGCTGAGGGCGCCGGCAGAGACTGCGGCAGCGAGGGCGAGCGCGAGGACCCCGGCGATTCCATGCAGCTGCATCAGCAGCCGGCGTCGATCGCGACGGTCGGCGATGACACCGCCAAACAGGACCAGAACCGTCGCCGGAACCATCATCGCACTCTGGGCGGCTCCGACCCTCACCTCGTCCTCGCCCAGCCCAACGACCAGAAGCGTCGAGAACAGCACGCTGTGCATTCCGAACGCGGCGAACCAACTCCCGGCGCCGAGCAGGAAGGACGGGAGCCGCGTGTGCTCCCCAGATCCGGAGACGACGGTCTTGGGTGACGAGTCCACTCGTTCGTTCCCCTTGCCCGGGCCAGCATCGTGCCATCAGCCTTCGGCGCCGTACTCGCGCGCGAAGTCTAGATGGCGCGGTGGCGAGAACAAGACCCGGCCTGCGCGAGTCGCGCCGGGAAGGCGATCGGACGCGCGCGATCGTGAAGACGACGTTCGCCACCTTCTCCTTCTTGGTGGGTCGCGCCGGGATCGATGCGCAGGAGGAGAAAGCAAGTCCCTGAATTCGCGACACCGGCCGCCGCTGCATTGCAGGCGGTTCTGGATCTCGAGTATCGTGTCCTGCGGCGCGTCGGATCGCGCGGTTGATCTTCATGGTCCAGACGATGGCACCGACGGTCCTTGCTTCCCTCCTGGCTGCCGCCCTGCTGGGCGCCGCCTCGTTTCCGCTGTTCGTTCTCGCGAATCCCGACCGCAGGCAAGCCCAGCGCCGGGCCCTCCTCGTCTTCGTGGTTTCCTGGCCCCTGGCCTTCCTGCTGCACTGGCGGACGCTGGAAACGGAGCCGACCGACCGACCGGTTCAGGTCGTCGACGGCGGGTACATGACCTCCGACGCCTGCCGCTCCTGCCACCCGAGCCACTACGAGACCTGGCGCAACACCTACCACAGCACGATGACCCAGGTGGCGAGCCCGCAGAGCGTGATCCCGCGGTTCGAGAACCAGGAGATCGAGGTCGAGGGCCGTCGTTACCGGCTGCTGCGCGAGGGCGACGATTTCTTCGTCGAGATGGACGATCCGCGGGAACCGGGCCTGGGACGGCGCGTCACGCGCCAGATCGTTCTCACGACGGGCTCCCATATCCAACAGATCTTCTGGTACTCCTCCGGGCAGGACCGCCGGATGGCGCACCTGCCCATCGCCTACCTGATCGACGAGGAGCGCTGGATCCCCCGCCTCTCCGCGTTCCTGACGGTCATCCCCTCCACCGAAGAGAAGTACGCCTACATCGGCGAAGGCGCGTGGAACGTGACCTGCCTCGCGTGCCACACGACCCGCAGTCGACCGAAGGTGCTGGCTAGCAGCTTCGTCGACACGGATTTCGTCGAGCTAGGCATCGCCTGTGAAGCCTGCCACGGGCCCGGCCTCGATCACATCCGTGCCAACCAGAACCCGTTGAGACGCTACTCCCAGTATTCGCGCGACGAGCCCGACGAGACGGTCGTTCAAGCCGAATTTCTGCCCCACGAGCTGGCCTCCCAGCCGTGCGGCCAATGCCACGGAATCGCCCGCCGCCGCAACCATGCCCACCAGCGCTGGAACGAGTGGGGAGCCAGCTACGTCCCCGGAGACGACCTGCGAGATTTCCGCATCCTGATCTCGCCGCGCAACCGCACCAATCCAGAGGTCCGGCAAATCCTGCGCGACCCCTCCTTCGCTCCCGAGGATTCGTACTGGAGCGACGGCATGGTGCGCGTTGGTGGCCGCGAGTTCAATGGATTGATCGACTCCCCGTGCTACCAGAGGGGCGAACTCGCGTGCATGTCCTGTCACGTCCTGCACCAGGAGCCCGATGACCCGCGGCCGCCAAAGGAATGGGCCAACCACCTGATGAAGTCCGACATGGGCGGCGACGAGGGTTGCCTCCAGTGTCACACCGGCATTGCGGATCGCGTCGCCCAGCACTCGCGGCACACCGTCGGATCGAGTGGCAGCCGCTGTTACAACTGCCACATGCCATACACCACCTACGGCCTGCTCAAGGCGATTCGCAGCCATACGATCGACAGTCCGACCGTGCGGGAAAGCCTCGACACCGGTCGGCCGAACGCCTGCAACCTCTGTCATCTCGACCGGACACTCGCCTGGAGCGCGACCCATCTCGAACGGTGGTACGGCCAACCGCGTCCAGAGCTGACGGAAGACGAGCAGCAGGTCGCCGCCTCGCTGCTGTGGATGCTGCGCGGAGATGCCGGGCAGCGGGCGCTGGCGGCGTGGGCCATGGGTTGGCCGCCGGCCCAGGAGGCTTCCGGGTCGGACTGGATGGGGCCCTTCGTCGCGCAGCTCCTCGACGATCCCTACGACGCGGTCCGCTTCATCGCGGCGCGCAGCCTGCGCGGATTGGCGGGATACGAGGGCTTCCCATACGATTTCATCGATCCCCCGGCGAAACGCGCGAAGGCGCCCGAGCGCGCGGTCACCGCTTGGCGGTCCGGGCGAGACGGGGCGCGCATCTGGAGGGCCGAGACCCTGTTGGAGTCCGACGGCTCGCTGATGCGCGATCAGCTCGAACGACTGCTCGCACAGCGAGACGACCACCGCGTCAACCTGAACGAATGAACCCCCTCGGAGTGCCCATGCCTTCGGAGTCCGAGCCCACATGAGCGACGATCGACCGGATTCGGCTGCGGTGACGCAACAGGATCACGGCCGCCGTCACCTGCTGATCGGCTGGTGGGCGTTGCTGATCTTCCTGACGGCGGGCATGACGCTGGAGATCCTGATGGGTTTCCGGATCGGCCTGTACCTCGACGTGGACAACGAGACGCGGCGCCTGATGTGGCGCCTGGCCCACTCGCACGGCGCGTTGCTCGCCGTGGTGAACGTCGCGTTCGGACTCACGTGCACTGTTCTGGCGGAAGGCCGGCTGCCACGCGCGCGGCTGGTGTCTCCCTTCCTGATCGCGGCCACGGTGCTCTTGCCCGGCGGCTTCTTCCTGGGCGGAGTCGCGTTCCACGGCGCCGATCCGGGGGCGGGCGTGTTGCTCTCGCCTCTGGGCTCTCTCGCGTTGTTCGTCGCGGTCCTGCTGATCTCGCGGGACCTCCTCGCAGGCACGACGGCGGATCCGGAAGCGACCGCGCCGACCCCCGCCGAGTAGCCACCGAACGCGGGCGTGGCCCCGATGGGCCCGGAAGAGGCGAGATCCGGGGTTGACGGCGAAAGAATATCTCGATATATATGGAGATATAGAAATTCGGTCGGCGCGCCGCGCCTGCGGCCCTGGCCCACAGCGGACACGGCGCACCGCCCGTCCGTGGAGGACCCGACATGTCGACGAACGACCGCCCCCAGGATCCGGCCGCCCTGCGCGACCTCGTGCGCGAGGGATACACGCGCGTCGTGGAGGGCCGCAGCGAAGCCGACGCGGCGCAGGTCGACGAGACTGCCCGCCGCATCGGCTACAGCGAAGACCAGCTCGAGGCCGTGCCCGACGGGGCAAATCTCGGCGTGGGCTGCGGCAACCCCACCGCCATCGACTCGCTGAAGCCCGGCGAGACCGTGGTCGACCTGGGCTCCGGTGCCGGCATGGACTCGTTCCTGGCCGCGCGCCAGGTCGGCCCCGCGGGCCGGGTGATCGGCGTGGACATGACCGACGCGATGCTCGAGAAGGCGCGAGAAAACGCGCGCAAGAGCGGCCTCGACTCCATCGTCGAGTTCCGCAAGGGCCAGATCGAAGCACTGCCCATCGAGGACGAGAGCGTCGACGCGATCATCTCGAACTGCGTCATCAACCTCTCGCCCCAGAAGAGCCGCGTCTACGCCGAGGCCTACCGCGTGCTGCGACCCGGCGGGCGCATCATGGTGTCCGACATCGTGCTCGACCACCCGCTGCCCGAGGCCGTGCTCGTGAGCATCGACGCGTACATCGGCTGCGTCGGGGGCGCCAACCTGCGCAGCGAGTACCTCGAGACGATCGCCAAGGCCGGATTCCGCGAGGTCCGTGTCCAGCGCGAGGCCAGCTTCGTCGATGCCATCTCCTTCGACGACCCTCCGGTGCGCGAGGCGATGGAGAGGATGGGGATCACGGAACAACAAGCGCGCGGTTATGCGGGTGCAGTCAAGAGCCTGCACATCTACGCGGTGAAGTAGTGGTGCGGCGTGCCGCGAACAGCGAAGTTTCCGACTGACGCTCACTGCGACACTCGAAGACGTCGTTCCCGGTTGCGAAGCCGGCGAACCGGAGAGCGAGGACGCAGGTCGGCCGAGGCCACACGCCAGATACGCGGAGGCCTGGGTAGCGGGTGGTGGCCCCCTTCCGGCCGGAAGCTTTGTACCGCTTCGGATGATTCCCACCGATCACTCCGATCCCTGGCCCCCGCTGGCTCGCAACCACCCAGGTCGAAGGGCCACCGTCGCTTCCGGCCGGAAGGGGTCCACCACCCGAACGGCACGTACGCTTCGCGGCGGAAGAGACGGGGCCATGGGGGCCGCGGCTAGTGTTGCGCCGCCGCAGTTCGCTCGCGCAGCCATTCGAGGTCCCGGCGCGCGCGGGGGTGCTCGGGGTTGGCGCGCAGGACCTCCTCGAGACTGCGGACCGCCAGGTCGGGCCGACCGTGGCGGGCGAGCTGGAGGGCGCGCTTGTACTCCGGGGGAAAGGCGTACACCAGGTCCTGGAGGTAGAGGCTGTCTCCCAGGGCGAGTCCCTCCTCATGCGACAGGGGAACGTCCGGGTCCAACGGCGACTCCGACTTGCCGGCTAGGAACGCCTCGCTGCGGTAGAAGCGGGCGATCACGTCGAGGTAGCCGCGCACGTGCCGTTGGTCGTCCGCGGTGAGGGCGCCTGTCGCACAGCGCGGGCACCAGCGCTCGACGTCGTCGACCGACGCGAGATCGCGCGGAATTCTGGGACTGCGCTGAACCGCACGAATGGCGTACTCGAGCGTTGGGTGGTCGTCGACGAGCGGCGCCACGCCCCGCGTCGCGCGCTCGAGGGTGGGCGTCGTCGCCGCGAGCAGGCCGACCTGCTCCGCCGGGCTGTCCAGGGCGATCCCCCGCAGCTCGTCGCGAAGCCCCGGCACCGCCGCGATACGCGCGGCCACGAGCTCCGGGTCGATCTCTATCGGGGCCTCGCCCTTGCGTCCCACGAGGATCAGCTCGTCGCGGTAGCCCGAGAGCAACACCGCGCCCGGGAAGGCGTCGAGAAAGCCGCGCACGATCGAGAGAGCCGCCGCCTCCCCGACTTGCCACAGCGGCAGCCAGTAGGTCACGAGGCCGTCTGGCCGCAGCCGGCTGCGCACCAGCTCGAAGAAATCGCGGCTGTAGAGGTTCACCACACCGGCGTGCGGCATCGGCGGCGGCTCGCCGGTGACGAGGTCGTAGGTTTCCCCATCCAGCATGTGCAGGTGATGGCGCGCGTCATTGACGTACACATCGACCCGCGGATCTTCGAGCGGATGGCCGTTTGACGCCGCGAAGTTCTCTGAGTGGAGGAGGACGTCGTAAGAGAAGTCGACCACGTCGACATGCTGGACACCGGGATGCATCAGAACGGCGTCGGCGGTGTTGCCGACGCCATAGCACATCACCATCACCTTCTGGATGTCTCCGCCGATCAGCAGCGGGACGTGGGCGAAGGAGCGCATATAGCGTTGGGATTCGAAGCCCGTGTCCGACATGCTGAAGCCGTTGGTAAGCAGGCGGATCGTCGGTCCCTCCAGATACAGAACGGCGAGTGTCTCGTTCACTCCCTCGTTGATCGCGATCACACCCTCCTGGGAAGAATCCGCGGCCAGGGGCAACGACCTTCGCAGCAGGAACTGCTCGGGCAGGAGGCTCCACGCGGAGAGGGCGAGCACGAGCAACGCGGAGGCGGTGGCCTGAAGCCTCCGTGCCGATGGCGCGAGAGAACGCCAGGCCGTGGCCCGCCACACGGCGACGAGTGCGGCGAGCACGCACACCATGACGACGGTGACCGTGGCCTGGATGCCCAGGCGCGGCAGCAGTACGAAGCCGGCTACGATCGATCCCAGCACTCCGCCGACGGTGTTCGCGAGGTACAGCACGCCCGCGCGCGCGCCAACGTGGTCACGGCCCCGCTGCACGATCGCGTTTCCGAGCGGAAATGCTGCGCCGGCGAACAGCGCAGCGGGCCCGACGACCCAGGAGATCTGCATCAGCAGCCGCGCATAGAATGTCGGCCAACGCCAGAACGGATCGACGTCCTCTCCAGGAAGCAC
>JBHHVG010000109.1:0-8535 GCA_046754165.1 Myxococcota bacterium | reverse complement strand
AGACGATCTCCTCCGTCTCCGGCAGGGGCGAGCTGGGCTCGAGCCCGGCGGGGATCGCGAACTCGACGCTGTGGGCGGCGCCCTCTGCCCGCGTCATCGCGCGATTGGCGGGCAGCGTCACCTCGGTGTGCCAGAGCGCCGACTCGGAGTGGTGCTCCTCCTCGTGGTCGATGCGGTGGCACCCGAGCCGCGCGCGCAGATCGCCCGCGGGCTGCACGCCCAAGGGCATGACCAGCGTGGCGCGCAGCCTGCCTCCGATCACGCCCGGCAGGGTCTCGAGCACCAGCACCGACGCCCCGAACCTTCTCCAGCGCAGCGTCGAGCGGATGGCCCATCCATACAAGCCCAGCGAGATGGCGAGGAAGGGGACGGTGCCCACCAGCACCGGGCTGCCGCGGCGGAACTCGCCGATCCCGGCGAAGAACATGGAGCCCACGATCGCGCTCCAGAAGAAGGCGACGCACCAGGTCGCGATCATCTTCTCGCGGCCGTGGCCCCGGATCCGGCCGCTCTGCCACTCGTCGAACCAGAGCCACGGCTGGTCGGGGTGCCGCTGCTTGCGCGCCAGGTCGCGCCGGTGGATGCGCCGGTCGCGAACGCTGCCCCAGATGCCGAAGCTGCCGGCGGTGAAGAACATCGCGCCGAACGCCAGGAAGATCGGCCCGTTCTCGAGGTCGCTCTCCTCGAAGCTCAACCAGCCGCCCAGCAGGAGGAAGACGCCGATCGCGGAGAAGAGCCCCATGGCGGCGATCACGAATGCGAACGCGGCTCGCGACTGCAACGCGGGCGCGCGCCGGGCTCGCATGCGCATGGCGGCTCCTTCCACCCCGTGAAATCGGATGGACGAAGCTCCGGGTTGAGGCTGCGCGCCTAGGTGTGCTGCGCGTCGTTGTCGGTGGGCTCGTGGTCGAGGCGGCGCTCGAGCTGCTCGAGTCGTTGCTCCAGCTGGTGCAGCCGCCGGCGGAACTCGCCGCCGCCGTGCTGGAGGCCGCGCTCCATCCACTCTCCCCAGCGATCCGGATCCATCCAGGCCCGCGGCTCGCCCTCGGGCGACACCGAAAGCTCGTGCTGCTCGCCGTCGCGCACGATCGCGAGCTTGATCTCGTCGCCCTCGGCGACGCCCGACACCGCGCGCACCAGATCGAAGGGCGCTTCCATCGGGGCGTCGTCGGCCTCGACGATCACGTCGCCCACGCGCAGGTCTGCCGCGGCGCCCGGGCGATCGGGCACGACGCGGGTCACCAGGATGCCCCGATCGGCGGGCGCCTTCATGTGCTCGCGCAGCTCGGGCGTCATCGGCTGCACCTGGACTCCGATGCGTCCGCGGGCCAGGTACGGCGGCCACAGGGAATGCTGGAAGGACCAGTCGCTCCCGGCCTTTGCGGCGGGATCGTCGGATTCGGCCCACGCCGGGCGGCCGCTGCCAAGCGACGCGAGCAGCAGCGCCGCCAGTCCAAAGATCAAGCCGCGCTGCGCGGCCTTGCCGTTGCGGTCTCTCATGGTGTCCCCTTTCTCCCGTTCGGATCTCCCTCTGGCTCTGACGTCCGCCGGCACGGGATGGTTCGATGTCGCCCGCGAGCGCCAGAAGATGGCGCCGACGGCGGGGCCGCGCACCCGCAGCGGTCGCCCGGGCCGCCGCCGGCGGATGCTGTGGCCTCCGTTCGTTTCGAACGGGAGGAGCCGGCCGTGGAAACGCTCCGGGAACGCGCCACCGAAACCCTGCCCTCGGTTCTGCTGACGCTGCTGAGCATGATTCAAGCGCTGGCGCTCGAGCTGCTGTGGACGCGGATGCGCGAGAGTCCCTACCTGTGGAGCGGGGACTGGCTGGCGGTGCTGTGCTGGGCGCAAGTCGTGACGATGGTTCTGGGCTTCCTCCAGATCTGGCTCTTCTACACGAGCCTGGTGATGCGCTTTCGCTGGGTTCCGTCGTCGCGTGACTCGATCCTGCCGTTCGGGATCGGCATCCTCGAGTTCGCGCTGATCGACCTGCTCGGGCCCGATACGTTCGGGTACTGGTTCCTCGCGCTCGCGCTGGTGTTCGCGGCCTCCACGTGGGCGAGTCACGGGATCTTCCGGCTCGCGCGCGAGCACCCGGCGAATCGGGAGTTCTTCGACGTCGTCGGGCGGGCGACGCTGCGCGACTTCACCCCCGAAATCGGCGGGGTCGCTGCCTTCGTGCTGCTCGGCACCGCGCTGCTCGTCACCGGAAACCGCGGCTGGCTCGCCATGGTGTCGATGGCCGTCGCCTTCGGGCTGCTCGCGTACCAGCTCCACCTGACGCGCGCATACTGGAACCTGTCCATCCGTCCGGGCGAGAGTCCCGAGGCCTTGACAGCGCTCTGGAGGATCCGCTGGGCCGCGCGGCTCGCGGTTCTGCCTCGGGTGTGGCCACAGGAATGCCGTCAGCCGCCGCAGAAACACTCCTGCCCTCACGCTCCCTACCCAATTCTCCGGTGGTGTCGCTCTACAGCCCTCGCTTTCGACGCGGGTATTCCCGTCTCTGCCGCGATCGCCGGCCATTGCCGCACCGCAACCATGACATCGTCCATGATCTGCCTCGCGCGGGCCGCCTTGAGGTTGCAGAACCGGGCGAACTCCAGCAGATCATCCGCGGCGAAGCCGTCACGCTTCCCGTTCACGCTCATCTGGTGCCTGGATGTCCAGGTGCCGGAGGGATTGTAGCTGTAGACCACATCGAAGGCCGGGCACAGAGACCACTTGCCCGTCTTGTCCATCAGGAAGGCGATGTTCTTGACGTGATCGTCCTGGTTTCGGGCGACGATGTTGAAAACAGTCCGGCGATACTGTTGTTCGATCTCTGCCCGAGAGAGTTCGAGTCTCCTCATGACCTCGATGGCTTGCTCGTACGAGTAGGCACCGGAGGCGTTGTAGTCGTAATGGGCGAGAGCTGCCAGAGACTGCATGTGGAGCTTCATGCCGGCATCGCTCCGGTCGAACCGCTTCGTCATGAAGTGGTGTCTGCCGCCCTCTTCCAGGATCTGGCATTCTGCCATCCGAACGCCGGCCCGATCGGCCATCTTGTGGTAGGCGTACTCGACGAGCCCGTACCCGAGAGTCGTTCCGGCCTCGCGGTCGTCGCTCGATCGCACGCCATCGAGCTTGAGAACCCAATGAGAGAACCCGGGTTCCAGCCCCGCTTGTCCGGAGCGGACGACCCGGGTCTCCGGATTCCACGCGATGACCGCCTTGGCTCGTGCGCCCCCCGCCGACGTACCGACTTGCAGGACCTGATTGATCGCACCGTCATCGTGCTCGAGGTCGGCGTTCAGCTCCGTGCGCTTTGCGAGGACGGCATCCGCAAGCGCGACCAGCTCGGCGACATCGACGTCGCCCGTGGTGGAGTCTGGGCCTCGGGACGGGTGGTACTCCAGGGCTCCCATGCCGCGGGACCCCACGTAGCAGAGGCGTTGGACGGGATCGAAGGATTCCCGGCGCCGGCCCTGGCGGGCGAGCCACGCGTCGATCAGGGCGTTGCCATACCGATCGGGAAGCGAGTCCGCAAGCATCCCGGGCAGCCCCCGGAAGGCTTCCTCGGGCAGATCCGGAAACTGGTAGATGATCGAGTCGAGCGGCATCGTGATCGGCGAGACCGCGATGCCGCACGATTGGAATTCTCTGTCGTATTAGAAGGCCGCGAGTCGATCCGCATCGTTCCAGGTGACCGCGCCGATCCTCTTGCTCCAGAGCCGGACCTCCGCGCTGGTCACGACTCGTCACCCCAGGACCACGGTTCCGACGCTCGGGGGCGTGGCTTCCTTCGGCCGGTTGCCCGTTTCCGGGTGCGCCCCGAACGCTCGAGCTGCTGGATCGGGCTCTCCGGCACGTCGGGTACGAGCCGGTTCAGACCCTCCTCGAGTCCAAGGGCGATCAGGGTACGGAGAAAGTTCTCCAGCTGGGTGGGCTCGCCGTTCTCGAGTCGCGCCAACGTGCGCCGCGAGATGCCCGCGGCCCGGGCAAGATCCACCTGCGTGAGGTTTCGGTTCAAGCGATGCTGGACGAGGCGCCTGCTGAGACGGTCGAGCCATTGCTGGAGTGGCTGTGCAGAGGATTCAGACATAGGGTGCCTTTTTTGGCCTGTCAAATCGTAGACCTCATATATTATGCCATTTGTGTCTGTTTACCAAGATCACAGTGTAGTATTTTTCATGCCAATATTGGCATTTCAATGAAATATCAGGCGAATGAATGCCAAATTTGGCTAGTTGTATCTGATCCGCCAAGAAGCGTACCGAGCCAGGAACGGGGCTGATTCGCGGCGTCGAGCGGAGGAGAAGCAGGCCGCAGCCCAGGCGAACGAGTGAACCGCGAGCTGGGATTTCTCCAGCGACATCAAGGGTTCCCGAGGACAGGAATCCCGAACGGAATGTTTCAACCTCTCGATGCTGGTGGCGGCAAGTAGAAAAGGGTATTGAAAAGGGTGTTTGAATCGGACCCCGACGGGCCCGGGGAGTCGGAATGGCTCGTTCCCTCGATACCCGCGAGCAGCTCCTCGAGGTCGCCGAGCGCCTCTTCGCCGAGCGCGGCTACGGGGCGACCTCGGCGCGCCAGATCACGATCGAGGCGGACGCCAACATCGCCGCGGTCCATTACCACTTCGGCGGCAAGCCGCAGCTGCTCCAGGCGGTCCTGACCCGCCGCCTCGAGCCGGTGAACCGCGAGCGACTGCGCCGGCTCGACGCGCTCGAGCGCGCCGGGGGGGCTGCGCCGCCGGACGTCGATGCGATCCTCACCGCCTTCCTGGCGCCAGCGCTCCGTCTCGGCGCGCGCGCCGACAACCCGGTGGCGCGGGTGTCGCGTCTGCTCGGGCGCATCCACGTGGAGGCGCCAGAGGGCATTCGCGAGGCCGTGCTGGCGCCCTTCGAAGCCGTGCAGCGCCGCTTCGTCGAGGCGTTGGCGAAGACGCTGCCGGATGTCCCGCAGTCGGAGATCTTCCTGCGCCTGCGCTTCGCGATGGGGGTGATGATCCACATCGTCACCGGGATCCAGGAGGCGCAATCGCTGCGCGAGTTCGAGCCCGATCGGGCGGAGTCGGATCTGCTCCAGCCGGTGGTGTCGTTCCTGACGGCGGGCTTCTCGGCGCCCGCGACGCGGCTGCCTGGCGGCGGCGGGGATGCGGTGCGATGAAGCCGCGACTGCCGCAGATTCATTTGCCGCGCTTCGGACTGCCGCTGCTGGTGCTGCTCGTCGGATTCGCCGGCTTCTTCGCGCTGATGCGCTCGCGTCCGCCCGCCGAGATGCGGCCCCACGCGGACGCCCGTCTGCTGGTGCGCACCCTGCGCGTCCTTCCCGGCGACGAGCGCCTGGTGGTGCGGGCTGCGGGCAGCGTGACGGCCCGCACCGAGAGTGATCTCGTGCCCGAGGTCTCGGGACGGGTGAGCTGGATCTCGCCGAACCTGCGGCCGGGCGGCTTCTTCGAAGCGGACGACGTCCTGCTCCGGCTCGAGCGTGGAGACTACGAGACCGCGCTGAAGCGCGCGCAGGCGACGCTCGAGCGGGCGCGCGGTGAGCTCGATCTGGCCCGGCAGACACTCGAGCGCCAGCGCAGCCTGAAGGGACGCGGCGCGGCCGCGCAGGCCGAGCTCGACAACGCGTCGGCCAGGCAGCGGGTGACCCGCGGCGCGGCGCTCGAGGCGGAGGCGGCCGTCGAGCAGGCCGAGCGCGACCTCGAGCGCAGCGAGCTGCGCGCGCGCTTCGCCGGGCGGGTGCTCGAGAAACGGATCGACCTGGGGCAGTTCGTGACGCGCGGAACCTCGGTGGCCCGCGTCTACGCGATCGACACCGCGGAGATCCGCCTGCCCATTCCCGATCGCGAGCTTGCTTTCCTCGATCTTCCGCTCGACTACCGCGGCGAGGCGGGCCCGGGCCGTCAGCCGCGCGTCGTTCTGCGGGCGATCTTCGCCGGTCGGGAGTATCGCTGGGAGGGCCGTGTGGTGCGCACAGAGGGCCAGATCGATCCGCGCACCCGCATGATCCACGTGGTCGTCGAGGTCGACGATCCCTACGGCCGCGGTGAGGCGGGCGATCGCCCGCCGCTGGCGGTGGGGCTCTTCGTCGAGGCCGAGATCGAGGGGCGGCTCGCGCGCGACGTCTTCGTGCTGCCGCGCGAGGCGCTGCGCGGGAACCGCAGCGTGCTCGTCGTGGACGCGGAGGAACGGCTGCGCTTCCGCGAGGTCGACGTCCTGCGCGCCGAGGGGCTGCGCGTGATCGTGCGCGCCGGTCTCTCGCCGGGCGAGCGCGTCTGCGTCTCTCCGCTGGAGACGCCGGTCGACGGCATGCGCGTGCGCATTGCGGAAGAGCCGCTCTCGGACGCGGTTCGCGCCGACGCCGGAGGCCTCCCGCCGGGAGCCGCGACCCCGTGAACCGCGCGATCGCGTGGTTCGCGCACAACCCCGTCGCGGCCAACCTCTTGATGGCCCTGCTCCTGATCTCCGGGCTGCTGGCGCTCCCCGCGCTGCGTCTCGAGGTCTTCCCGGAGCCCTCGCCCGACCTCGTCACTATCTCCGTCGAGTACCGGGGCGCCGCACCCCAGGAGGTCGAGGAAGGGGTCTGCATGCGCATCGAGGAGGCGCTCCAGGGGCTCGTGGGCATCGAGCGCGTCACCTCGACGGCCAGTGAGGGCCTCGGCGTGGTGAGCGCGGAGCTGCTTCCCGGCGAGGATCTCAGCGACCTGGCCGACGAGATCAAGGCGCGCGTCGACGCCATCGACACCTTCCCCGAGGAGACGGAGAAGCCCGTGGTGAGCCGCGCGGTCCTGCGCCGCTCGGTGATCGACGTGGCGCTCTCGGGCCACGCCGAGGAGGCGGTGCTGAAGGAGCTGGCCGAGCAGGTGCGCAACGAGATCATCGTCGGGACCGACGCGACCCTGGTCGACCTCGCGGCCGTGCGGCCCTACGAGATCTCCATCGAGGTCTCGGAGCGCGCCCTGCGCCGCTACGGCCTGCGCTTCGATGACGTCGCCACGGCCGTGAGACGCTCGAGCCTCGACCTGCCCGCCGGCTCGCTCGACACCGTCGGCGGCGAGATCCTGCTGCGCGCGAAGGGCCAGGCCTACCGCGGCGACGAGTTTGCCCGGATTCCAGTCGTGACCCGACCCGACGGGTCGCGCGTGCTGCTGGCCGACGTCGCGACCGTGATCGACGGCTTCGAGCAGACCGACCGCTGGTCCCACTTCGACGGTGAGCCGGCCGTGCTGCTCCAGGTCTTCCGGGTGGGCGACCAGAGCGCGCCCACGCTGGCGGAGCAGGTCAAGCAGTACGCGCGGGAGGCCCTGGCGCGCATGCCCGAGGGCATCCGGCTCACCACCTGGCAGGACGACTCGGAGTACTTCCGCGGCCGGCTCGACATGCTGGTGCGCAACGGCCGCGCCGGGCTGCTGCTGGTGCTTCTGATCCTGGCGATCTTCATGCGGCTGCGCCTGGCCGCGTGGGTGGCCTTGGGTCTCCCCGTCTCGATCCTCGGCGCCATCGCGCTGATGCCGCCCTTCGATCTCTCGGTCAACATCGTCAGCCTCTTCGCCTTCATCCTGGTGCTCGGCATCCTGGTGGACGACGCCATCGTGGTGGGCGAGAACGTCTGGGTGCACCGCCAGCGCACGGCGGATCCGCTGCGCGCCGCGATCGAGGGGACGCGGGAGGTGTCGGTGCCCGTCGCGTTCGCGGTGCTGACCTCGATCACCGCGTTCTCGCCGCTGCTGTTTCTCCCGGGAACCTTCGGGCAGATCTTCTTCGCGCTGCCCGTGGTGGTGATCGCGTGCTTTGCCTTCTCGGTGCTCGAGTCGCTCTTGATCCTGCCGTCCCACCTCGCGCACACGCGCACCGATGCCGCCGCGCTCGCGGAAGGCGACCGCGTCGGCCGCTGGCGGGCGTTCCAGGAACGCGTCAACGGCGGCCTCGACCGCATCGTGCGCGAGATCTACCGGCCCCGCCTCGAGCGCCTCCTCGGCGCCCGCTATCTCGTCGTCGCCATCGCGACGGCGGCCCTGCTCGTCAGCCTGGGCGCGGTGGCGGGCGGCTGGATCCGTTTCACCTTCTTCCCCGAAGTGGAGGCCGAGAACGTCGCAGCGCTGGTGACGATGCCGCTCGGGACGCCGGTCGAGCGCACCGGCGAGGCGGTGGCGCAGCTCGACGCGGCCGCCGCCCGGCTGCGGGCGGAGCTCGAGCCGGCGGACGGGCCGGGCGAGCGGGTCTTCCGGCACGTGCTCACTTCGGTGGGCGCGCAGCCCTACCTCGCGCGTCAGTTCAGCGGGCCGGGCGGCGCGGGGTCCCAGCGCTTCACGGGCTCCCACCTCGGCGAGGTGAACGTCGAGCTCACACCTTCAGAGGATCGTGAGACCCGCGCCGAAGACGTCGTCAAGCGCTGGCGCGAGCTCGCGGGCCCCATTCCCGACGTCGTTGAGCTGGTCTTCACGGCCGCGCGCTTCTCGGCGGGAGACGCCATCGACGTCCAGCTGCGTGGGCCCGACACCGGCGAGCTGCGCGTCGTCGCCGAGGAGCTCAAGCGCGAGCTCGTGCGCTA
>JBHHVG010000108.1:0-8538 GCA_046754165.1 Myxococcota bacterium | reverse complement strand
CGTTGGCCGGCTGGCCGTTGATGGTCAGGTCCGCGGCGTCGAGGCTGCCCGGCACGAATGGCGTGGAAAAATGCAACGTAAAGTCGGTCGGCCGGGTATCAATGACCGATTCTTGAAATGGGTCGGTTTCGACAACCGTCAGCCCCAGGACGGGAATATCGAAGGCCTCGGTGACGTTCAGGTTGTTCGAGGTGCCGCCGTCGTTCGCACTGACACCGAGGCCACGCTTGGCGAAGCCCTCCCAGATCAGGCAGCGGTTCGCGGAGGCGTTGGCGACGGTGTCCGCCGCGAGGATGGCCGTGCGGCCGTTCACCATGGTGGGGTCGCAGAGCTGGAGCTTGAGGGCATCCGTCACCAGCTCGAGAGAGAGGTTGTTGCCACCGGAGCCCGCGACGAGGTCCGGGTCGAAGCCGTAGACGTCGACGAGATTCCAGTACGTCTCCCACAACGCCGCAGCCCACACCTCGCCCACGCCGTGGGGCTGGTTGAGGGTCGCGATGTCTGCGTAGGTCAACGGGCTGATGCCGAGATCGGTGCTGTAGGCGAAGTTGCGGATCCCGGGCCCCGCTGGCGGCTGGCCGATGAGGTACGGCGCCATCTCCCGGGCGTCGGTCGAAAGGTCGGCGGCATCGGCGGTGAAGACGAGGGCGTACCAGTCGCTCCAGCCCTCCCCCATGCCGCCGCTCTCGGCGTTGTCGAGGCAGCTCACCGTCGAGGCGCCGCCGGTCAATCGGTTGGTGAGGCCGTGGACGTACTCGTGGACGATCACGCCGTTATCGAGGGCCGAGTCGCGGTCTGCGGGCTGCACCAGCGTCGCACCGACACCCGAGCCGAGCTGCGCCTCGATGGCCCCGCCGTCGGACTGGGTGACGAAGACCGAGGGGATGGTGATGAGGGGATCGACGCCCGCCATGTCGACGAGCGTGTTTCCGGCGTTGTTGACGATGATGACGCCGATCGCGCCGGCTGCCTGGGCGTTCGAGACCTTGGTGACGAAGGTGCAGACGCCGCGATCGATGATGGCGATGTTCCCGGAGATGGCCCCGGGGTTGGTGAACATCGAGCAGCCGTCGGTCGTCGAGGGGCCCGCGCCGTCCGCCGGGTCGAGAGCCTGAACGACGGTGCCGGCGAGGCCGGTCGTGCCGTACCCGAAGAGTGCCTTGCCGACGGGATAGGTTCCGGCGATGGCGGGCGGGCTCGAGACATCGAGACGCCGGGACGGGCTCTGCTCCCAGCGGAACATCTCCATCCTGGGATCGAAGCCGTCCGGCGGCGTCCCCATCTGGGCGTTGTTGACGTCCGAACCGTCCTGGGCGTCTGCCTGCACGGGATCGCCGCCGCTGCCGCCATTGCCGTAGTTGTTGGTCTGGAAGTTCCCGGCGGCCTCGTCGAATCCGTAGTGGTAGAGGACGTCGTGGATGATGTTGTTCCAGTAGAAGAGATTCGCGATCGAGGTGTCGCGGTAGCCACTCGGTTGCTGGTTGAGGTCGAGCGGGAAGTCGAAAGCCAGACCCGCGCCGCCGTTCGGGCGGTGGCCGCCGCTGTCGTTGGCGTCCGCGTCCTCCTGGGCGACGACGTTGTTTCCGCGGGTATCCGTGAACTCCGCTCCGGAGACCCCGTTGGTATCGTGCCAGCCAAAGGGAGACGCAGTGGCGTCGGCGGGGTTCGTCTGGATGCTGCGCGGCCCCTCGTCCGGGCTCGCAAGCGGGACCGGGAAGACGTTGTAGGTATCACGAACGATCCAGTCGTCCTTGCGGAGGACGGTCCCCGTCACGGCGTCGACGTGAAGGTTCCACCAATGAAGACCGTCCGTCGTACGGATCACGACATTCCACGTGAGGACGAGCTGGTCGTTCATCGGAACGAATTGGAGCTCGACGGGAATCTCGTCGCGAGACAGGCCGCCGGGCGCGAACGTGACCGACCGCACCGGGCCTCCGGAGCGACGAACCGAGGTGAAACGACCCGCCGGAGCGAGGCCCAGATGCGCGGCAGCGGACGCAACGGCTCGGGCCGCCGAGATGGCGGGGACCCGACTCGGGGCTCGCGAGCGCGCGCGGCGGACCATGCGATCGCGCAGCGAGACGAGCCGGCCCTCGCGGTCGACGGCCGCGATCGCGCCGGCCTTGAAGATGTCGATGCCACCGATCTGCTGGCGCAGGTAGAGATGGGTGACACCCGTCCGCGTCGTGACGTGCCGATCGCGTACCACCATCTCGCCCACATCGGCGATCGCCAGGCCCATTGCACTGCGTCGGTCGCGGAGATACCCGAGTGAGATGGCAGCGGGATCCTCGCGAGACGGCTGCGTGAACGGGCCCTGCACCCCGTGTGCACCCGGAGCGCGTGTCTGCCCGGCGGCGGAGAAGGCCACCGTGAGTGCGACCAGCAGTACCGTGAAGCGGGTAGCCCGCACGCGAGCCTCCTCTCCTCCCAGGTTCCTCCCCAGAGTCTCGCGCCTTCAGCGGCTACAGCGTTCGAAAGGAACCCGGGCGGACGGGGGGGGACCTCCACTTCTCGATCGGAACTCCGCGGCCCGCGCTGAAGTCGACACCGTCCGGTTTCCGTCGAGACTCACATGATAGAAGCCTAGATGCATCGTGGCGATGGGTAGTTGCGACTGGGAGAGCGTGGATCCGCCGGCGAAGAGCCCGCGTCTCCGTGCTACTCGTCTCGGTGGAACAGGCGATCCACGAGGCCCGACCGCCTGCCCGAGGAGTCGTCGACGCGTGATTCCGTTCTGCCGCAGATCGAATGCGCCGATGGCGATAGCGCTGCTCTTGTTCGCGGGCATCACCGTCTTCATCTTTCGCGGCGTGCTGCGCGCGGGACCCGGTTCACACGTTCCGTTTCTGGCAACCGAGGAGTTCGTTCACGCCGCCGGGGCCGACGTTCTCTACGAGTCGTGGTTGCTGTCCCGGCACGCCCGGACTCTCGCGGAGCGACCAGACCGCTTGTTCGCGACAGAGCACTGCGCTCCGGAGAAGCGTTCGCTGACTCTCGGGATCCCGATGATCGCCATGGGCCTGCTCGGCGTTCCGGCCGCGATGTTCACGTCGAATCCTGCCATCGTCTACGACACGGCGATCGCACTCTCGCTGATCCTCGCGGCCATGGCGATGTATCTGCTCGTCTCGGAGTGGACAGGGGTTCCAGCAGCCGGGATCGCCGCCGGAATCCTCTATGCCTTCAACGATGTCCGCATCGGCACCAACATCGTCCATCCCGCCGAGTGGGACACGACGTGGTTCGTCTTCGCGCTCGTGTTCGCGTATCGCCTGCTCGACCGCGGATCGTGGCGTGATGCCGCCCTGCTCGCACTCGCGTGTTCGTTGCAGATTGCGACCAGTTTCTACTCCTTTCTCGGTGCGTTCTTCTTCGCTGTGCCGTTCGCCGCGTGGCTGATTGCGCGGCTCGGCCTTCGCAAGACGAGTGCCTGGCAGATCTGCTTCGTCGTCGTCGCCGTGACGCTGGCTGCCGCGCTGATGTTCGGCCCCTACCTCGATATGCGAAGTGAATCCGAAACCCTCCACACAGCCGAGCGCTATTTCGCCCGCTGGTTCTACTTCCTGCCCGGGAATGTCTTGTTCGTGGGTTGGGAAGTCATCACCCTGGCATTGGTCGGACTCGGCGCTCGCCGCGATCGCGCGGTGGGTGGAATCGACTTCGACCCGCGGCTGGCCGTGATTGCTGGAGCGCTGGTGGTGGCGTCGATCGCGGGGGGGCCACACAACAATGATTTCCTGCGGGCCTTCTGGACGGCCCCACCCGTCACGTTTCCGAACCTCTACGACGCCCTCGCTTCGTTCGTCCCCGGTATGGATTCCATTCGCGTGGTGTTCCGCCTCGACACAGTCGTGCTCGCGGCCTACTGCATCCTCGCCGGAATGGGCGTGGCGTTCCTGTTGTCGTTCGCCGCGGAACACCGTCGACTCGCGGCTTCCGTCGCGGTATCACTCGCGCTGGCGGGCACCCTGGCCCGAAATCGAGCCTGGGAACCGCTCGAGGTGCGCGTCGATGGCGAAACGATCCGGTTCTTCGAAGACCTCCGGGCACTCGCGAATACCGGCGCCATCTTCGAGCTTCCGATCCTGCGGGGCTCGTTGCAGATCCGGGAGGCCCCCCGGCAGATCCTGGCCATCGCACATCACGGGCGCAGAACCTCGGCGTGCTTCGGATCCTTCGGGACGCCTGGCCGAAGAGATCTGGAGGCGATCGCTGCGCGCCTTCCGGATGCGGCAGCCGCGCGGGACCTCGCGAATCGGGGCTTCACCACCGTGATCGTCCATCGGGACATTCCGGAGCTGAAGACGGAAGCGAACCGGTTCGTCGATGCGGCCGCCCGAGCCGCGGAAGACTGTGCACCGCGGGCGCTGCACGAGAGCGACCGAATGATCGCCTACACGCTGCCCTCCCCGGTCGATCCGGCGTGTGGCGGGTCGTCCCCTGCCACTGTCCCCGCTCGCTCCGCGCCACTGGAGTGATGCCAGACCACCAGGTGAATGGGCCCCCGCAGCGCGATCTCGGCCTTCAATCGGCCAGCGTCCGCCGCGCCAGCAGCGTCCGCGCCACCACGGTGACCCCCAGCACGGCGATCCAGAGCGTGGTCGACCACGCGAGCTGGTCGGGAAGGAGCAGAAACAGCGTGTACGCCAGCCCGGTCTCGCCACCCTCCGCGAGCCCCGCGCCCAGGCGCAGCCCGCGGTCGTCGCGCCGCACGAGCTCGCGTTCAGCCTCCTGCATGCCCAGCGCCAGTGCGCTCGCGATGCATAGCACGTAGAAGAACAGGATCGCGATCCACTGTATGTGCAGCTCGGGGTGGACGATATCGAACGCCACGATCATCAGGCCGTAGGCCGCCATGTCGAGGACGATGTCGAGATAAGCGCCGAAACCCGAGGTGCGCCCGCTGGCGCGGGCGTAGATGCCGTCGGTGCCGTCAGCCAGGCGGCCCAGCCACCAGACGGCGACAGCCGCGAGATTCCAGCCAGCGACGACGCACGCCGCTGCCCCGGTGGCGAGAGCGAAGCCGATCGCGGTGACGCCGTTGGGCGTGAGGCCGAGGCGTCCGTAGAAGTGGATCAGGGGCGCCGAGAATCGCGGCAGCGCGCTGCGGAAGGCGTTGTCGATCACGGACCGGAGTGTATCGCGGCGTGGCCCCGGACCGGCGCGTGCCTCGCGATCCCGGCGCGGCGGTCAGGCGATGCCGGGATCTCCCAGCAAGCGCGCGGCGGTGGGCAGATCCGTCGCGACGATCACCGGTCTTTCAGGGAGTTCCGCAAACCCGGAGCGCAGCACCACATCGACGCCGAGCGCCCGTGCGCGGCGCTCGAGCGCTTCCACCAGAGAACACCAGCCCCCCAGGACATAGCGGACCGGCCTCCACATGCACGAGCGACGAATGCGTTCCTGCACGAAGGCGGCCGACAACTCTCCCGGATCCGCGTGGAAGGTCGGGAGTGCGGCGAAGCCGATGGCCGCTTCGGCCGCCTCGGCACCCAGCACTTCGCTGCTCCAGTCTCGAAAGCTCCGCTCCACGGGCGCCGCGACCACGGCGTGCCGCATCATCGGCAACAGGGGCGTCGGCAGGCGCCGCAGGCGGCCAGCGTGGATCAGGCGCAGACCGGTGAGGCTCGGATAGGCCGTAGGGGGCATCAGCTTCTGGGCGTTCCGCCACGCCTCGAAGCCGCCGTGGCGGTAGAGCGCGTGGGGGCCGAGGTTCACGCGGTAACGGCCGCGATCGCTGTCCGCGCGGCCGCCCAGCCGCGCGCGGGCCTCGTGCAGGGTGACACGCGCGCCGGACTCGGCGAGACTGATGGCCCCGACGCCGCCCAGGAGGCCCTCATCCAGGTGATGCGCGACCTCCGCCAGCTCCGCGACCCCGGGCCCTGATTCCGTGGGTGAGGCGCATCGCGTCGCGCGAGGCGGTCTGGGAAATCGTCGGCGACCTCGAGGGCGGTGTGCCGCGTTTCGAAGGCGGAGTGTCCGCGATCGAGATCACCCGCCGCGACGGCGAGGATGTCGAGCTCGTGGCGCGTCATGCCCTCGGCATTCCCGCGCGTTTTCGAGCGGTGCTACGTCCGGAATGGTGCGTGATGCACGCGCGTGCGGCGGACATCGGAATGGCGGCGACGGCGACGCGGGACGGCCGCACGAACTTCGCCCACTTCGAGGGATCGCGTTGGCTCGGCCGCCTCGGGAGGCCGCTCTTCCGCCGCAACGTCCGGAACGATTTCGCTCGGCTCGAACGCCTGCTGCGCCAGCGCGTCTAGGTGTCGCGTCCAGAAGCGGCCCGGGTCTCTCATCCCGAATTCGTGTACGCTTCGCCCGGCCGGGAAACCCTGGGGCGCGTCCCCAGCGCGAGATGGAAGGGATCGATCGATGCAGATCAAGGCATGGGCCGGAGCGGCGCTCGCGGCGCTGCTCGTCTTCGGAAACGTGGCGTGCCGGGAAGAAGGGGCCGCAGAGAAGATGGGGAAGGCCCTCGACCAGGCGGCCGCCGATGCCGCGGATGCAGCCGAGGAAGCCAAGGAGAAGATGAAAGAGGCCATGGAGTAGCCCACTTCCATCGCGTCGCGCTCGCCGCAGTTCAGGGGGCGGCTACCGGCGGATTCTCCACCGCACCCGCCAGGAACAGCA
Source organism: Myxococcota bacterium (assembly GCA_046754165.1). Taxonomy (GTDB): domain Bacteria; phylum Myxococcota_A; class UBA9160; order UBA9160; family SMWR01; genus JAFDEI01. The sequence goes on along the minus strand of JBHHVG010000108.1, from coordinate 1,899 downwards.
ACAGCAGCGGGACCATCAACACCTGGATGGCAGCGTAGACGAGAAGGGCCCGCCCGGTCGATTGGAATCCCAGCGCCTGGCGGATCGCGACGACCGCCGCCGCGACCATCCACAGGGTGGTGACGAGCATGACCTCGATGGCGAGATCCGGAATCGCCCCGAGAAGGCGGACGATGCCCGGTGCGCTCGCGAAGCCGATGGCGCGCAACAGACACTCGGGCCGCGGCTCGAACACTCCCGGCGCAGGCTCCCCGGACGGTGTCACGCGCACCTTCTCCGGCGGCGCGTCGCGCTTCTCTGCCAGCAGACGCGTCCCGAGGAAGAAGGCCAGGTACGACGTGACCCACCATCCCATCAGCGCGAACGCCATGCCCTGGGCGATCAGCATCAGATCGCCCTGGCCAAAGGAGATGCCCGTCGCGACCGAAGACAGCAGCACCACCGCCAGGGCCTGGGGCAGCGCCCGGGGGTCCACGGCGACCTCGTCGTAGAGCGCCGCGTCGAGGCGCGCGGCTCGAATCATGCGCTGCTGGAGGCTGTCGTCGCGGGTTTCTTCCACGTCCAGGCCCGGTGAAATCCCGCGCTCGATTGCACGGGGAAGTCCGCGATTCTAGAGTGGGTCGGCGAAGGCTGCGAGCCATCCCGACCCCCGCGCAACCCCCAGTCCGCGCCGCGTCCCCGGCGCGCCAGGAGCCCGGAGTGCACCCCGATTCGCACATTCTGGTGGCCGCAGACACCTTTGCGCAGCGGCACATCGGACCGCGTGACGACGACGTCCGAGACATGCTCGCGATCCTCGGTTTCGCGACGCTGAACGAGCTGGTGGACGCCACGGTTCCAGCGGCGATCCGGAACGAGAAGGCGCTGGAGCTGTCTGCCCTTCCGGCGCGTTCCCTCGGCGAGTTCGAGCTGATCGAGCAGCTCGCCGGTATCGCCTCGAAGAACGACGTCTTCCGCTCGTGCATCGGCATGGGCTACTCGGACGTGATCGTCCCGCCGGTGATCCAGCGCAATGTCCTCGAGAATCCGGGCTGGTACACCCAGTACACTCCCTACCAGGCGGAGATCTCCCAAGGTCGCCTCGAGGCGCTCATCACCTTCCAGACGGTGATCGCGGACCTGACCGGCCTGCCTCTCGCCGGCGCCTCCCTCCTCGACGAGGCGACTGCGGCGGCGGAGGCCATGGCCATGGCCGTGGCCATCGCGCGCCACAAGCGGCGCGGCTTCTTCGCGGCGTCGAGCTGCCACCCCCAGACTCTCGGGGTCGTCCGCACGCGGGCCGAGTCGATGGGGCTCACGCTTCACGTCGGCGAGCTCGACGACATCGATTTCGACGCCCAGGATCTGTGCGGCGTGCTGGTGCAGTATCCGACCACCGATGGGCGCATCGAGGGCTACCGTGCCCTGGCCGATCGGGCCCACGCCGCCGGCGCGGTGCTGGTGGTCGCGGCGGACCTGCTGGCGCTCACGCTGATCGAGGCGCCGGGAGAGTTCGGCGCCGATATCGCGGTGGGCTCGTCACAGCGCTTCGGCGTTCCGCTGGGCTACGGCGGTCCCTACGCCGCCTATCTGTCCACCCACGAGAAGCACGCGCGAAAGCTCCCGGGCCGCCTGATCGGCGTGTCCGTCGACCGCCTCGGCAACCGCGCCTATCGCCTCGCCATCCAGACCCGAGAGCAGCACATCCGCCGCGACAAGGCGACGAGCAACATCTGCACGGCCCAGGTGCTGCTCGCCATCATGGCCGGCATGTACGCGGTGTGGCACGGGCCAGACGGGCTGCGCCGAATCGCCCGGCGCGTTCACGCGATGACCGCCGCGCTCGCCGACGGGCTGCGCGAGCTGGGCCACGACGTCGGTGACGCGCCCTTCTTCGATACGCTGCGGGTGCGGCCTGCC